>CAIWAJ010000322.1:0-14140 GCA_903910565.1 uncultured Rhodospirillales bacterium | reverse complement strand
CGAAGGCCATGATGTTGAGGCCGCGCTGGCCCAGCGCCGGGCCAACCGGCGGCGAGGGGTTGGCTTTGCCTGCAGGAATCTGCAGCTTGATGTAACCGACGATTTTCTTCGCGATAATCCCATTTCCCAATGCCCCGAGGGGCGGTGAACAGCGGGACCGCGGTGCAACCGATCCGACACCCCGATCCACCGCATGGCAGAAGAGGCGGCGAAATCTCCCGCGTTCCAAGTGAGCGGCGGGGCTTACTCCACTCCCCGCCCTGAGTCAAAGTCCGAGCCAACGAATCGCAGCACCCCAGGGGGAACCCAGCCATGCCGAAATTCCGTATCGTCACCCCCATCGCCCCCGGCGTCGAGGACCCCTTCACCGAGGAGCACGCGGCGCTGGGTGACACGGGCGCCGATTTCATCATCGTCCCCGCCGCCGACTTCCCCGTCGCGGCACGGGAGGCCGACGCCATCTACCCTCGCTTCGTCAACGTCGACGCCGCCATGATCGCAACCCTCGCCCGCTGCCGCCACATCGCCTGCGAGGGCGTCGGCGTTGACCGCATCGACGTCGCGGCCGCCACCGCCGCCGGCATCGCCGTCACCAACGTGGCACACGTCTTCATCGAGGAGGTCGCCGAACACGCGATGACCCTCATGCTCGCCGCCCATCGCCGTGTCATCGAGCAGGACCGCATGGTCCGCGATGGCCGCTGGAGCGAGGGCCGCCCGGCACTGCTGCGCATCCCCCGTATCATAGGCCAGACCCTCGGTTTCATCGGCTTCGGCCACATCCCCCGCGCCGTCGCCACCCGCGCCCGCGCCTTCGGTCTCACCATGCTGGCGTTCGACCCCTTCATCGAGGAGCTGGTGATGCCGCCTTACGGCGTCATCCCCTCGACGCTGGAGGAGGTCATGAGCCAGTCCGACTTCATCTCCATGCACCTGCCCGGCTCGGCCTCGGTTACCCACAAGCTCACCGATCGCCATTTCGCCCTCGTCAAACCAACCGCTGTTTTCGTCAACACCGGCCGCGGCGGCACCGTCGACGAGTCGGCGCTGATCCGCGCTTTGCAGGAAGGCCGCCTCGCCCATGCCGCGCTCGACGTTCTGGAAACTGAGCCGCCCGGCCACAACAACCCGCTGCTGAGCATGGCCAACGTCACGCTCTCCGCCCATACCGCCTCTGCTTCCGCTCGCTCCGACGACGCCCGCCGCCGCCATGCCGCCCGCGAGCTCGCACTCGTCGCCCAGGGCCGCTGGCCGACCAGCTGCGTCAATCCCTCCGTGCTCGATGGCACCCCCCTCACCCGCTGGCAGCCCATCTCGATGGAACGGGGCCCCAACAGCTGAGGCGGCGCGCTCAGGACAGGTCGATGTCCGCGGTCATCATGTAACCCACGGTGCTGCCAATCTCGACCTCCGCCCAAGGCACCTGCGCACTCATGAAAGTGCGCCGCACGACCACGGGCATGCCAAGCTGCAATGTCGCCATGGCCGGCGCTGTCCGGTCCGGCTGTCGGTACGCAACGGCACGGGCCGCACGCACCACGCCGACCCGCCGCACCACCGGGCCATAATCGGGTTGCGCGGTCGCCGGCGCCGTCGCGGTCGCCGGCCCCGGCACCGCCGTTCCCGCGGTCGCCATCGGCCCTTTCGCGGTCTCCGCCACCGTGACCAACCAGCCAATTGTCCCCGCGCCGGCCAAGGCCAGCGCGACAACGCCGAACAGGATGGTGCGGAACTGCGAACTACTGCGCGTCGCGGCCGCCCGGCTGCGCATGGCATCGACCTGCGTTACCAGCGAGTCCCGCTCGTGCTCCAGCGTCCGGTAGTTGCTTTCCATGAGACGGAGGCTCTTGCGCAGCACCGCGAGCTCGCGCTCGAGCCGCTCCTGCTCGGCACTCGCGGTAGCCGGCCGTGCGCCGGCGACCGCGCCATAAAGGAACATCTCCTTTAACTCACCACCCGTCAGTCCGAGGCGGCGCGCCAGCTGCGCCACCGCGCGCCCGGCATTGGCCGCCTCGCCTTCCTCGGAGACCATCATCGCCAGGCGGTTCGCCAGACGCTCGGCGTCCTCCCCGGTCACATCAGCCAATTGCACTCTCCGCTGCGAGCCGCATCATTTACCTGCTGACGGCAATCCACCAGTGGGCCATCATATTGTATCGCCAGCCCGCCGGCGATAGCGGAACAAAGTGCCGTGCCGACCGTCCTTCACACAAGCCCGTGTGCTGGCCGTAGCCAAGAAATAGGAGCGACCCCGATGACCGCCAACCCGCTATCCCGCGCCGTGCTCGGCTTCATCGCCGCCGCGCTGTCGGTGCTGACCTTCCATCAGTTGATGCTCGGCCTGCTGCATGTGCTCGCCATTCCCGGGCTCGAAATCGCCGCCACGCCCTACCGCTTCGCCCCGGTGCCCCCCTTCGGCGTGCCGGTGCTGCTGAACCTGTGTTTCTGGGGCGGGTTATATGGCGTGGTGTTCGGCCTGCTGTTTCCGAAAATCACTCTCCCGTTGTGGCTCGCCGGGCTGCTGCTCGGCCTCCTCGCCGTGCTGGTCGGCTTCTTCGTCGTGCCGACCATCAAGGGCCTGCCGATCGGCGGCGGCTGGGTGATCAACAACTGGATCCGTTCGATCCTCATCAACGGCTGCTTCGGCGTCGGCGTCGGTCTTATCTATCCGTTCCTCTCCGGCCGGGTGTTCCGCTCAGCCTGATCGCGTTTCAGAAGCGTCGGAATGAAGCGCTGCTGATCGCCGAACAGGACGCGCTTCATTCCTCAGCCACCGCCCGTCGGGCATCACCCCAGGCGCGTAATCAGTGCCGCCCAGCGGTCCAACTCCGGCAGGATGACATCCGACTTGCCGCTGGCCAGGCTGACGATGATGCGTTCGACGCCCGAGGCACGGTCCCGCTCGAGAATCGCCAGGTCTTCCGGCGCACCCCATATACTGACCGGCACCTCCGCCGGGTCCCGCCCCGCTTCCTCCACCAACGCACGGAACTGCGGGATATAGGCCGCCACATCCGGGTAGGTCGGCCGTTTGCGATGCGGCATCCAGCCATTGCCGTAGCGGATGGCCCGGCGCGCGCCATAGGGGAAGGCTCCGCCAACCAGGATCGGCGGGTATGGCTTCTGCGACGGCTTTGGCCAGGTCATCATGGGGCCGAAATTGACGTGTTCCCCGTGATACTCGGCCTTGGATCGCGTCCAGATCTCCTTCATCGCCTCAATGCGCTCCCGCGCGATTTTGTGTCGCGCGGCGAAGGGCGTGCCGTGATCGGCCATCTCCTCTGCATTCCAGCCGTCGCCGACGCCGAACAATAAGCGCCCGTCGGATATCACGTCGATCGAGGCGACCAGCTTGGCAGTCTGGATCGGGTCGCGCTGGGCGACGAGGCAGACCCCGGTGCCGACCTTCAATGTTGTCGTCGCCGCCGCAGCGGCGGTCAGCGCCACAAAGGGGTCCATCACGTCATAATATTGCTTCGGTAAATCCCCGCCGGAGGGGAAGGCCGAGGCACGCGAGACCGGGATGTGGGAGTGCTCGGGCGACCACACACTGTCGAAGCCGCGCTCCTCCAGGGCGCGGGCCAACTCGCCTGGGCGCATGGAATAGTCGGTGAAAAACATCGCCGCGCCGATGCGCATGGGCCGTCCTCCGTGTTTTGTGAGAGGATAGCCGCCTCCGCGGCGTGCGCAAACCGGGGCTCAGAACTCCGTGGGGTCGATGCCGATCAGGAAAACACCAGCCCGGTCGGCGGCTGCAACACTCGCCTCACGCTCCGTGAGTAGCGCGCCCCCAGCCTCGAACGCCACGCCGCGCAGGCCGGAGGCGGCGGCATTGGCGATGGTCACTGGGCCAATGGTCGGCAGATCCGCCCGGCGTTCCTGCCCGGGCTTGGCGATTTTCACCAGCACCCCGCCTGCCCCACCCCGCCGCAACGCCCCTGCGCGGGCCAGCATCGCATCCGTCCCCTCGATCGCCTCGACGGCCAGCACCAGCCCGCCTTGCACCACGCAGCCCTGCCCGACATCGACGCCCCCCAATGCGCGCGCCACGGCGACGCCGCGGGCAATGTCGCCCATCGCGGCGGTGTCGGGGACAATTCGCCCGAGCACCCCTCTCGGCGCCAGGGCCTGTGTCATTACCTCATGCGCCCCGATGACGCGGAACCCCTCATCGCCCAGCACTTTCACCACCGCGACCAGTAGCGTGTCATCCCCGCCGCTGAACACCGAGCGTCCAACCCTGCCGATCAGCTTGAGCGCATACCCATCCGGCCGCAGGTCGAAGAACGAGGGCCGGCGCACCGGGCCAATCAGCACGATCTCCCGGCAGCCCCGCGCCCGCAGCAACTCGATGATCCGGCCGGCCGCCCCGATGCGGGCAAAATCGTGGGGATAGGGTGCCAGGACCCGCGGCTCGGCGAAGCCATCGAGGCCGACAATGAAGACCTCGCGCCCCGCCGCCGCCGCCGCCGCCGCGACCCGCCCGGGCAGCGGCCCACCGCCGGCGATAATGCCGAGCATCGGGCCCTGACTCAGAGCTCGCCTTCCTCGGAGCCGGTGCGATCGGCCGACAGCAGACCCCGTCGAGAAGGGGAATCGATGAAGGCCAGGATCTCGGACATCAGCGGATCATCCCCCGCCTCGGCGCGAACCTCGGCCAGACGGTCGGCAAAAATGCCATCGGACCAGAACAGGTCGCGATAGGCCGCTCGCACGGCATGGATGGTCGCGCGGTCGAACCCGCGGCGGCGCATGCCAATCACGTTGATCCCTGTGAGCTTGCCGCGGTTGCCGGTGACCACCCCGAAGGGCACCAGATCGGCCACCACGCCGGTGACACCGCCGACCATGGCGCCGCGGCCAATGCGGACAAACTGATGGATGGCCGCAGCCCCGCCGATCACGGCGTTATCGGCGATCTGCACATGCCCACCCATAACGACGTTGTTCACGATGACGACGCCATTGCCGAGCTGACAATCATGCGCCACGTGAACCACGGCCATCAGCATGCAGTCGGCACCGACGCTGGTGATGCCGCGCCCTGTCGCCGTGCCGCGATGGATCGTCGTATGCTCACGGATCACCGTGCGGGCGCCGATTTCGGTACGGGTCGGCTCACCGCGGTATTTGAGATCCTGTGGCGCCATACCAACCGTGCAAAAGGGGAAAAGCTGCGCGCCCTCTCCGATCTCGGTATGCCCGTCCACCACCACATGGCTGATCAGCCGCGCGCCATCGCCGATCCGCACGTCCGGTCCTATGGTGCAGAATGGGCCAATTTCGGCCCCTGCCCCGATCACCGCCCCAGGCGCGATGACGGCAGTCGGATGGATAGCGCTCACTGGGATGCCGCCGGCGCGGCGCGGTTTGTCATCACCATGGCCGTGAAGGTCGCCTCCGCCACTTTCGCGCCATCTACCGTCGCGACGCCGCTGAAACGCCAGACCTTGCCGTGGTTCCGCTCCTTGGTCACCGCCAGCCGAAGCTGATCGCCAGGCACCACAGGGCGGCGGAACTTTGCCCCCTCTATCGACATGAAATAGACCGAGTTGTTGAACCCGTCCGTGAGCCCAAGCGTCTCGACCACGACCACGCCGGCCGTCTGACACAGCGCCTCGACGATCAACACACCGGGCATGATCGGGTTGCCCGGGAAATGCCCCTGGAAGAACGACTCATTGATGGAGACGTTCTTGATACCGACCGCGCCCTGGTCGTGCACGAAATCGACGATCCGGTCGATCAGCAGGAAGGGATAGCGATGCGGCAGATCCTTCATGATGCGGGCGACGTCGATCACCCCTGCCGCCGCTTGCTTGCTTTCGCTCATGGCTCCCTCGTTCAGTTTCCCGTCTCTGCCGCGGTTCGTTTGCGCATCGCCAGCCGCTTCACGAGCGCGACTTGGCGGAACATCTCCCGGGCCGGCATCGCCGGGCTGCCAACCCATTCCTGCCCGGCCGGAATCTCGCCCATCACCCCGGCCTGGGCACCTATTCGCGCCCCACGCCCGATGGTGATGTGACCGGCTATGCCGGCCTGGCCACCGATCTGCACGAAATCCTCGACGATCGCCGATCCCGCAATGCCGACTTGGGCGACCACGACGCAGCACCGGCCAAGTTGCACATTATGGCCGATCTGCACCAGATTATCGAGCCGCGACCCCATACCGATCACGGTATCCTGCGCCGAACCGCGATCAACGCAGCTGTTGGCGCCCACCTCGACATCATCGCCGATGATCACCAGCCCCAATTGCGGCACCGTCACCGGCCCCGCGGGCCCGATGGCAAAGCCGAACCCCTCTTGGCCGATACGGGCACCCGGATAGATGTAGACGCGCGCGCCAAGGCGGGCATGGCTGATGCTGGCGTGCGGCCCGACCCGGCAATCCGCGCCCAGGATCACCCCGGCGCCGATCACGGCGCCCGCTCCGATCCGGCATCGCGGGCCAATTTCAGCACCCGCACCGATCACCGCGAGCGGCCCGATCTCGGCGGATGGATCAACGATCGCGCCAGACTCGACCACCGCAGCCGCGTGCACGCCGGGCCGCACAGGCGGAGGTGGAAAGAACAGCGCCGCCGCTCTGGCCCAGCCGAGATAGGGCTCGCGCGTTACGATCGCCATGGTCCCGGCCGGCACGTCGCCGGCGAGATCGGGATGCACGATCACCGCTCCGGCGCGGGTCTGGCGCAACGCAGGCAGGTAGCGGCGATTGTCGAGAAAGCTCAGCTCGTCCGGTCCCGCCGCCTGCAACGGCGCGATACCGGCGAGCAACAGGTCGCCCTCGCCCGCCGTCCCACCCGCCACGGCAGCGACCGCGGCGAGGGAATGCGGTCCGGTACGGGCGAAGAACCGGCCGTCGCCCGTCATCTAGGGCTTCTTCGGCGCGGCCGGCGACGCGGCCGGTGTCGCCGGTTGCGCATTGGGCGAAACGCCCTCGGGCGGGATGACCACCGCGGGGATCAGCCGGTTCAACTGCTCGGTCACCTGATCGGTGATGTCGAACTCGTTCATGTTGAGCGCGACCTGGGCCCGATGCAGCACAAGGTTGATGCCACGGCTCTCAGCCACTTGGCGGATCACCGCGATGAGCGAGGCCTGGATCTGGTTGAGACCATACTGCGCGGCCTCCTGGATGATCCGGTTGCGCGCCTGGAAGCCGCGCTGCGAGGTCGTAATGCGGTCCTGCAACTCCTTCTCGCGGGTGCGGATCTGCTCAGGTGAGAGCGTGGCGCGCTGGCTGGCGAGCGACTGCTGCATGTCGCGCCAGGCCTGTTGCTCCTTCTGCGCCTCCTCGTTGAGCTTTTCGCGGCGCTCGATGATCACCTTGTCGACCTGCTGCGCCGCGCTTGAGGCGCGCATCACTTCAGGCACTCCGATGATCCCGACCACCACCGCCGGCGGCGCGGGCCCTCGCGGCAGGGCGGGAAGCTCGGGCACTGGCGGCATCGGCGCCTGGATCGGCACCTGCGCCTCCGCTTCCTGCTGCGGCATCTGCGATGGCGCGGGCTGTGCCGGGCGCGTTGGCGCGGGGGCCGGACGGGCGGGAGCGGCGGCAGGGCGGCCACCGGCCGGCGGCTGTCCCGCCTTGGGGACGAAATAATCCTGCGCCGCGACCGGGCCGGCGAGGGGAGCAAGGCTCACCGCCAACGCGGCGAGCAGGACGATGCGACGTTTCATGTCTCTCAAAACCTTGTGCCGAAGCCAATCCGGAACAGCTGCGACTGGTCGAACTTCTTCTTGATGAGGGGCTCGGCGATATCCATGTTCATCAGCCCGAGCGGGGTCTTCCACGAAATCCCGAAGCCTGCCGCGGCGCGCGGCGCGGCGTAGTTGCTCACGCTCACCGGCACGCCGTTGAGGGTCAGCTTATGCAGTTGCGACAGCGCGCCAATGTCGACGAAGGTGCGCCCAACTATCCCGAGATCGGCCGAAACCGGCAGCGGGAAGCGCAATTCGGTCGACTGGGTCCACATGAACCGCCCGCCGACGCTGTCATTGGTGCCGGTGGTGACATGCGGCCCAACCCCCCCGGTGGCGAAGCCGCGCAGATTGTCGCCGCCGAGGAAGAACCGATCGATGATCCGCTCCTTGTCGCCCAGCGTGATCATCTGCCCGACGCTGCCCGAGATCGCCAGCACCCAGTCGGTGTCGCCGAGGAAGCGCTCCAGCGGCACATAGGCCGAGACGTCGAACTTGGCGCGGGCAAAATTCACGTCGCCGCCGATGCCGGCATAGTCCGTACCCATCCGAGCGACCCAGCCGCGATGCGGGTCCACCCGGCTGTCGCGGTAATCGAGTGTCAGAGTCTGCCCGATCTGCGAGAGCACCGACATCCCCTTGGAGTCGATCACGTAGGTCGAGGCATCCGGCCCGATGTCATAGACATAGCGCTGCACCACCGAATAGCTCCAGAGCTGGCGGAGATGCTCGCTGAACTGGTAGCCGAGGCGCAGCGACATGCCGGTCCGTCGCTCGCGGTATTCGGCGATATCGCTGTTGTTCTGCACGATATGAAAGAGATCGATGCCGGCGACCAGGTTGCGGTCGAGGAAATAGGGGTCGGTCAGCCCGAGGTTCACCTGGGTCTGCTTCTGCGCGAGAATGGTGTTGATCGACCCGTCGATTCCGGTGCCGACCAGGTTCTTCTCACGCAGACCCACCGTCGCCAGCGCGCCGATATCGGTCGAGTAGCCGCCACCGATGCTGAACTGGCCGGTCGCCTTCTCCTCGATGATGGTGTTCAGCAGCACCTTGTCCGGCGCTGAACCGGGCTGGGACTGGATGTCGACCTTGCTGAAATACTCGAGGTCGTCGATCCGCTGCCGCGACAGCTTGACCAGCGAGGTGTTGAGCGGATCGCCCTCGGCAACGCGGAATTCGCGGCGGATCACCTTGTCCATCGTGCGCTGGTTGCCGACGATGTCGATGCGCTCGATGAAAAGATGCTGGCCTTCGGTCACGTCGAACATCACCTCGACGGTGTGCTTCTCGCGGTCCCGCTGCACCCGCGGCTTGACTTCAACGAACGGAAACCCTCGACCCTGCAGCTCCTCGCCGATCGCCTGCGTCGCGCGATCAATGGCGTCCCCGTCGTACCAGTCCCCCTCGTCCAGCGGCAGCAGACTGGTCAGCGACTCGGCCGTCACCCCCTTCAGGGTCACGTTGAGCCCGGCCTTGGACACCAGATAGCGCTCGCCCTCATTGATCGTGTAGGTGATGAAGAAGGCGCTACGGTCCGGCGTCAGCTCCGCGGTGGCGCCGGTGATGTCAACATCGGCATACCCCTTGGAGAGGTAGAACTTGCGCAGCTGCTCCTTGTCGTAGTTCACCCGGTCGGGGTCATAGCTGTCGGAGGTCGAGAGGAACCGCCACCACGCCTGCTCCCGCGAGGCGATGACATCACCGAGCTTGCTTTCGCTGAACGCCTTGTTGCCGACGAAGACGATCTTCGCGGTCAGCGTGCTCGGCCCCTCGTTGATCTCGAATACGACGTCGACGCGGTTCTGGTCGAGATTGATGATCTTCGGCTCGACGCTCACCGCATAGCGGCCGCGGCGGGCGTAGAGGTCAAGCAGGCGCTGGCGGTCGGCGCGCGCCACGGCGGTGGAGAACACCGCCCGCGCCCTGAGCTGCACTTCTGGGCGCAGCGACTCGTCGGTCACCTGCTTGTTGCCCTCGAAGGCGATGCGATTGACGATCGGGAACTCCGCGACCTTCACCACCAGCACATTGCCCTCGCGCTTCAACGACACGTCGCTGAACAGCCCGGTGGCGAACAATGTCTTGAGGCTGCGATCGAGCTGCTCAGGGTCGAAAGCGTCTCCAGGACGCACCAGCATGTAGGACCGGATGGTGCCTTCCTCGATGCGCTGGTTCCCGTCGATGCGAATCGACCCGATGGTGCCGCCTTGCAACTGGGCAATCTGCACAGGAACGTCCTGCGCCCAGGAGGGGACGACGGGGTCGGCGGAAACCAGGCAAAGAATGGCAAGCAGCGCTGCACGTATGCGAGTCAAAGCAGATACCCCTGATTGCAGCGCCGCCTCACCGATCGAGACGGCTGTCCACGTGGGGGGCGGAGAATAGCCCCGCCCGCCGCCTCGCGCTACCCGCCTGCCGGCGGATTCACCGATGCGTCAGCCAATCAGCCCGGCAACCCAGCGGAAGAGGCCGATATGGCTGAGATCGTTCCATGTCGCAAACACAAAAAGCCCGAGCAGCACGGCAAAGCCCGCGCGGAACCCATATTCCTGCGCCCGGGTCGACAACGGCCGGCCTCGCAGCGCCTCGGCGGCGAAGAACATCAAATGTCCGCCATCGAGCACGGGAATCGGGAACAGGTTGATCAAACCGAGATTGACCGAGAGCAAGGCGATGAATGAGACGATGTTGGCCATCCCCATGCTCGCCACTTCACCGGACATCTGGGCGATGCGCAGCGGCCCCCCAAGATCGTCGCCCGATTTGCGATGGGCAATCATGCCCCAAACGCCATCCAGCGTCTGCACCGTGATATCCCAGGTCTGCCCGAACCCGGCCCCCGCCGCGGCCAGCAGCGACACCGGCTCGAACACCAGCCTGCCGCCACGGACGCCCATCTTGCCAAGCTTGCGGCCCGAGGGGTCGGTAAACTCCTCCGGCGTCAGCGGCAGATCAACCATCGCCCCGGCGCGATCGACATGCAGCACCACCTGGTGCCCCGCATTGACCTGGATGATCCGCTGCACATCCTCGAAGCGCGCCACGCCGGTGCCGTCGATCGAGATGATGCGGTCGCCCGCCATCACGCCAGCCCGCATCGCCGCCGAATCAGCCAGAACCTCGCCTATTTCCGGCAAGCTCACCGGGCGGCCAACCGTGGCGAACAACCCCCAGTAGAGCAGGATCGCCAGGGCGAAATTCGCCACCGGCCCCGCCGCCACGACGATCGCCCGGGACAGCACGGATTTCTCCTGGAACGTGGCCCCGGGCCGCCAGGTCGCACGCACCTCCGCCGATACGTCCTCGGCGCGCTCCTGGCCATGCAGCTTCACGTAGCCGCCGAGCGGCACCCAACCGATCTTCCACACGGTGCCGAGGCTGTCGCGCCACGAATAGAGCGCGCGCCCGAACCCGATCGAGAAGGCCTCGACATGGATCTTCCGCCACCGCGCCGCGATGTAGTGCCCATATTCGTGCACGAACACCAGAATGCCGAGCACGATAACGAAAGCGATGATCGAGCGCGGCAGGACAGGCAGGAAATCAAGCACGCTGGCGTCCTTCAGATGATTAAATTTTGGATAGTTCGTGCATTTTGAAGCGTTTTCTGCTTAACCCATCCCCGGCCCAAAAGCAAACGACTCGTGCTCCGGACACGAATTTTGCCGGCTCACGCCGCCGGCCGCGCGATCCGGCCGCACAGCACCGCCGCCAGCCGCCGCGCCGCGCCATCATGCGCCAGCACCGCCTCAAGCGAACCGGCCTCCGGCGCACCAAGCTGATCGAGCGCCGCCGCGGCAATGTCGGCGATCGCCAGGAAGCCGATGCGCCCGGCCAGATAGGCCTCCACCGCGATCTCGTTGGCCGCGCTCAGGATCGCCGGCGCCGCCCCGCCGGCCACCAGCGCCTCGCGCGCCAGCCGCAGCGCGGGGAACCGCACCAGATCCGGCTCGGAGAACTCCAACCGCCCGATCGCCGCCAGGTCGAGCCGCGGCGCCGCCGTCGCCAGCCGCTCCGGCCAGGCCAGGGTATGGGCGATCGGCACCCGCATATCGGGGCTGCCAAGCTGCGCCAGCACGCTGCCGTCGCTGTAGTGCACCAGCCCGTGGATGACGGATTGCGGATGCACCAGCACCCCGATGCGCGCCTCCGACAGCCCGAACAACCAGGCCGCCTCGATCAGTTCGAGGCCCTTGTTCATCATCGTCGCGCTGTCGATCGAGATCTTCGCCCCCATCGACCAAACCGGGTGCTTCAGCGCCGCCGCCGGCTCCGCCCGCGCCATCTCCTCCCGGCTGGCGAGGCGAAACGGCCCGCCCGAGGCGGTCAGCACGATCTTCTCCACCGCCCCACGGTTGCCGTCGGCCATCGCCTGGAAAATCGCGTTATGCTCGGAATCCACCGGCAACAGCGTGGCACCATGCGCCCGCACCGCCTCCAGCATTACCGCGCCGGCGCAGACCAGCGCCTCCTTGTTGGCCAGCGCCACCGCCCCGCCGCCGCGGATCGCCGCCAGCGTCGGCTCCAGCCCGGCCGCTCCGGTGATCGCCGCCATCGTCCAATCCACCGGCAGCGCCGCCGCCTCGATCACCGCCGCCCGCCCCGCCGCACAGCGCACGCCGCTGCCAGCCAGCGCCGCAGCCAGGGCGCCATGCAGCGTCTCGTCGGCCACCACCGCCCACTCGGCGCCAAGCGCCCGGGCCTGCGCGGCCAGCACCGGGACATTCCGCCCGCCCACCAGAGCCCGAACCCGGAATCGGTCCGGGGCGTCTTCCAGCAGGCTCACCGTCTGCGTGCCGACGCTGCCGGTGCTGCCGAGAATGCTGACCGTCTTCATCGCCACAGCTCCACGCCTCGCCACAGCACGATGGCCGCCGCCACCGGCGCCACGGTGAGCACCGCGTCAAAGCGGTCGAGCAGCCCGCCGTGACCGGGGATCATATTTCCCGAATCCTTCACCCCGAAATGCCGTTTAACCGCCGATTCCAGCAGGTCGCCGGCCTGGGAGACCACGCCGAGCCCCGCCGCCGTCACCGTCGCCACCTCAAACGCCCCCGCCCCGATCCACGCCGCCGCGGCACCAACCCCGATCGCCGCGAGCAGCCCGCCCACCGCGCCCGAGCGCGTCTTACCCGGCGAAATCGCCGGCGCCAGCTTCGGCCCGCCGACCAGCCGGCCGACCACGTAGGCACCGATATCGCTCGCCCAGACCACGCACAGCACGAACAGCACGTTGCCGAGCCCACCCTGCGGCTGCCCCCGCAGCCATTCCAGCCCGAGGATTGCCGGTAGAATCCACAGCAGCCCAACCGGCAGGCTCGCCGCATAGGGCCAGCCGCGCGCCATGTCCCGCCACTCGCGCATCATTAGCACCCCCGCGAGGATCACCAGCGCGCTCCACGCCCAACCGCCCGCCCACAGGCATCCGAGCCCCACCGGCAGCAGCACCGCGGCCGAAGCCGTGCGCACACCAAGATCGCGCCAACGACCCTTCGGCTGAGATGCCGGCTCAGCCAGGACGCGCACCAAATCGGCGTTCGCGCCGGGCATATTCGGCGAGCGCGGCCTCGAACTGGTCAGGCCCGAAATCCGGCCACATCAAGTCGAGAAACAGCAGCTCAGCATAGGCGGCCTGCCACAGGAGGAAATTCGACAGCCGCTGCTCGCCCGACGTGCGGATGATCAGATCGGGGTCCGGGATGCCTGACGTGGAAAGATAGCCGGCGAAAGTGGCCTCGTCGAAGGCGGCGGGATCGAGCGTGCCCGCTTTCGCCGCCTCGGCCACCGCCCGCGCCGCCGCCGCGATCTCCGCCCGCGCGCCGTAGGACAGCGCCAGCACCAGGTTCAGCCGCGTATTATGCGCCGTCTCGCGCTCGGCGAGGCCGAGATCGATCTGGATGTCCTGCTCGAAGCGGGCGCGATCGCCGATGAAGTAGAGCCGCACCCCCTTGGCCTTCAGCTCCGCAATCTCGCTCTTGAGGAAATGACGCAGCAGGCCGGTGAGGTCCATCACCTCGCTGGCAGGGCGGCGCCAGTTCTCGCTGGAGAAGGCGTAGAGGGTGAGCCATTCCACGCCAAGCGAGGCCGCTGTCTCGATTGTGCGGCGAACCGCCTGCACCCCCGCCCGATGGCCGGCCACCCGCGGCAGGCCACGCGCGGAAGCCCAGCGGCCGTTGCCGTCCATGATGATGGCGACGTGGCGCGGCAAGGCACGGTTCCCCGTGGCCGGTTTCCCGTCCACCGCCGCCGCCGCCTTCGCCGCCACCGTTACCATCCTGCCCTCAGACCTGCTTGATTTCCTTGTCTTTCTCCACCAGCGCCTCGTCAAGCTTCTTGATGTAGGAATCCGTCAGCTTCTGGATTTCGTCGGTCCAGCGCTTCTCGTCGTCCTGGCTGATGACGTGCTTCTTCTCTAGCGCCTTGGTCT
>CAIWAJ010000321.1:0-4851 GCA_903910565.1 uncultured Rhodospirillales bacterium | reverse complement strand
TATCAGCTGTTCCCCTGATTCTGATCGCCGCAGCCTAACCGGCCGCCTTGCCAATCCCAAGCGCCGCGTTGCCGTCGCCGAGCCGCGGGGCCACACCGCTGATGCGCGGTCGTTCGCCGTCGATGGTCATCGGCATGGCGGTGAGGGTGAAATCCTCGCCCGGCACGGTCTGGAACATGCCGAGGGCCTGCACCTGCGGCTGGGCCAGCGCCTCGGGCAGGGTATGGATCTGCGCCGAGGGCACGCCGGCCGCCTCCAGCCGTTCGATCCACTCCGCCCGCGTCCTGGTCGCCAACACCGGATTCATCAACCCAAACAAATCAGCCTTGTTCACCAGCCGATCGCGATTCCCCGCGAAGCGCGCATCGCCACTCCATTCCGGATGCTCCATCGCCGCGGCCAGTTTGGCGAACAGCCGGTCATTCCCCGCGCAAATCATGAACGGCCCGTCGGCCGCCTCGAAGGCCTCGTAGGGCACCATCACCGGATGGCCCGAGCGATGCCGCGCCGGCATCTCCCCGGTGCCGAGAAAAGCGTCGATCTTCTGGCCGGACCACATCAGCGCCGCCTCCAGCAGCGAGGTCTCCAGAATGCCGCCCCGCCCGGTCGCGGCACGGCGATGCAGCATCGACAACACCCCGATCACCGCCCACATCGCGCTGCCCTGGTCGCATAGCGACGCGCCGGCCCGCATCGGCGGATCCTCCGGCCCGCCATTAATCGAGGCCAACCCCGAATAGGCCTGGATCAACGGCTCGAAGCCCGGCCGCATCGCCATTGGCCCGGTATGGCCGAAGGCGGAAATGCCGCCGTAGATCAGGTGGGGATGCCGGGAGGTGAGGCTCGCTCCGTCGATGCCCATCGATTCCGGCACACCTGGGCGCAAATTATGCACCACGATATCGGCGGTCGCCACCAGCCGCTCGAAATCCTCCCGCCCCTCCGCGCTCTTCATATCGAGGGCCGCAGACACCTTGCCGCGGTTAAAGATATGGAACGTCATCGCGTCATCATGGCGGAAGGCCGCGCCCATCCGCCGCGCATCATCGCCCCCCTCCACCCGCTCGATCTTGATCACCTCGGCACCCAGATCGGCGAAAATCGCGCCGACAAAAGGCCCGGCCAGGATCTGCCCGAGTTCGATCACGCGTAGTCCGGCGAGGACGCCTGGTGGGTTCATGGTAAGCGGCTCCCGCTGGTGGTGACACGACACGATGACTGCGCGCACCATACCCACAGCAAATCGCCGCACAACCAGGGGAACGCGATGGAACAGTTGATCGGCGTGTTTGACCTTTTCCGCATCGGCCTCGGCCCCTCCAGTTCGCACACCGTCGGCCCCATGCGCGCCGCGAACCGATTCGTCGAAACCCATCGCCGCCTCCGCGCCGCCCGCGTCGAGGTCACCCTGTTCGGCTCGCTCGCCTGGACCGGCAAGGGCCACGGCACCGATGTCGCGGTGATCGCTGGCCTCGCGGGCATGCGGCCCGAAACCGCCTCGCCCGACGCCGTCCACCGCCTCCCCAAGGAAATCGCGGCGGCCGGAATACTGGACCTGCCGGGCATCGGCCCCCTCCCCTTCGACGCCAACCGCGATATCCTATTCGACCGCACGACGCCCACCCCGGAGCACCCCAACACGCTGCGCCTGCGCCTGCTCGGCCCCACCGGCGTGGCGCTCGCCGAGGAAACCTGGTTCTCCGTCGGCGGCGGCTTCGTGGTGCGCGAGGGGGACTCGGAGCTGCCCGGCACGGCGGCCCCGCTGCGCTACCGCTTCCGCACCGCCGACCAACTCCTGGCCCAATGCGCGGAGCACGGCCTCTCCATCGCCGAACTGCAATTTGCCAATGAATGCACCCTGCGGGAACCAGCCGCCGTGCGCACCCACATCCAGGCGGTCGCCGACGCCATGGACGCCTGCATCGATCGCGGCCTGGTCCAGGGCGGCGAACTCCCGGGCGGCCTGAAAGTCCGCCGCCGCGCCGCCACGCTGGCCGCCCGCATCGAGGAAAAGCGCCGCCGCAACATTGGCGCCGCCACCGAGGCGATGGACCGCGCCAGTCTCTGGGCCATCGCGGTCAACGAGGAGAACGCCGCCGGTGGCCGCGTCGTCACCGCACCCACCAACGGCGCGGCCGGCGTCATCCCCGCCGTGCTGCGCTATTGGCGCACATTCCATCCCGGTGCAGGCCAGGAAGGTGTCGAAGCCTTCCTGCTCTCCGCCGCCGCCGTCGGCGCCCTGGCGAAAACCAACGCCTCCATCTCCGGCGCCGAGGTCGGCTGCCAGGGCGAAGTCGGCGTCGCCTGCGCCATGGCCGCCGCCGGCCTCGCCGCCGCCCTCGGCGCCACTCCGATGCAGGAGGAAAACGCGGCCGAAATCGGCCTCGAACACCATCTCGGCATGACCTGCGACCCGATCGGCGGGCTGGTGCAAATCCCCTGCATCGAGCGCAACGCCCTCGGCGCCATCAAGGCGATCAACGCCGCCTCGCTCGCCATGGCCGGCGACGGCACCCACCATGTCAGCCTCGACCAGGTGATCGCCACCATGCGGCAGACCGGGCTCGACATGCACGACAAATACAAGGAGACCTCGCAGGGCGGGCTCGCCGTGCACGTGACCAATTGCTGAAAGATTTTTATCTCTGTTCCAATTTTGTTCTTGACAATCCGGGACCGTTATCCTAAATTCCGGGCTCAAGCAATCCAGGAGCCGCTTTTCCGCCATGTCCCCCCGCCAATCCCATAACCAGGACGCCTGGCACCGGTTCATCCGGCAGCTCGTCCTGATTCTGGATGCCATGCTGGCGGACATGCTTGCCCATATGCAGGCGGAAACCGAGCGCCTGCCGCGCTGGCACCCCAAGCGCATCGCCATGCGGCGTCTGCACGCTGACTTCACCCGCATGCGCGACGCCTGGACCAGCCTTTCCGTCCCCGATGACACGTCCGATCGGACAACCGTACCTCCGGCACCCCACCACATCGCTGGTCTCAGGCCCGCGCGCGCCCCGTTCGTCCATCCCTCCCCGTCCGCGCGGCCGGCCAGCCGCGCGCATCGATGTACCACCAGCCTCGCCTGCCAGCCGCCTCACGGCGGTCGATTATGCACGCCTATTTTATTCCGTTTTCGTAACTATTTCCGCTTCGACGCCAGAAAATCCGCCATCATCCGCGCCGGCTCCGGCGAGCGCCAGCTTTCAACGAAACACTCCACCCCCGCTTGAACCGCCCCACCCGGCGGCAACGCCTCCCATTGCTGCATCAGCCACTTCTGCAACCGGATCGCGCGCGGCCCGCAAGCCAGCACGTCCTCCACCACCCGATCGACCGCGGCATCCAACTCCGCAAGTGGCACCACCTCCTCCACCAACCCCCAGCGTTCGGCTTCGCGCGTGCCGAAAATCTCGCCGGTAAACAAAATGCGCCGGGTCGGTCCCCAACCGATCAACTGCGGCAACAACGCCGCCTCGATCACGCTGGGAATCCCGATCCGCGTCTCCGGCATCCTGAACCGCGCCCCCTCCGCCGCGACGCGCATGTCGCAAGCCGCGGCGATCTCAAGCCCACCGCCCAGCGTATACCCCTGCATCCGCGCGATCACCGGCACCGGACAGGCCCGAATGCCAACGCAGACCAAATGTAGCGTCTGGATCAGCGCCCGGGCGGAAACGGGGTCCAGATCCGCCATCTCCGCGATATCCACCCCACCGATGAACGCCTTCTCGCCCGCTCCCGCCAACACCACTGCCCGCAATTCAGGATCGGCCGAAGCCTCACGCAGGGCGGCCGTCATCGCCTCCATCGCTTGAGTACCGATCACGTTGATTTTGCCGGGATTATCAATGGTGATCCGCACGACACTACCCCCCTTGCGGGCGTCGGTCGTGGTACTGATGCTCGCGGCCATGGCCGATTTCCTTCTGCGCTCCCTGGACCGCGAGCAATACCGGCGCGACACTGGCCCGTAAACCAGGGGATTGTCAGGAATGCCACACCAGATCGCCATCGTCGGCCTCGGCGCCATCACCCAAAAAAGCCACCTGCCGGCGATCGCCGCCAACCCCGCCTTCCACCTCGTCGCCGCCGCCAGCCTCGCCGGCGAGGCGCCGGGGGTGCCGGTCTATCGCGACCACCACGAAATGCTCGCCGCCCACCCCGAAATCGAGGCGGTGATCATCAACACGCCCCCCGCCGCCCGGCTCGCCATCGCGGCTGACGTGATCGCGGCCGGCAAGCATGTGATGCTGGAGAAGCCGCCCGCCGCGACTTTGGGCGGGGCCGAACACCTCGTCCGCCTCGCCGCCGCGGCCGGGGTGGTGCTGCATACCGCCTGGCACTCGCAGTATAATATTGCGGTCGATCGCGCTGCTGAATTGCTGGCGGGGAAGCGGATTGCCTCGCTGCATGTCGACTGGAAAGAGGACGTGCACAAATACCATCCCGGTCAGAAATGGATCTGGGGCCCCGGGGGGTTCGGCGTGTTCGACATGGCGATCAACGGGCTCTCGATCATGAGCCGGATTTTCGATCCCGTGCCCTTCGTGACATCGGCGGTGCTGAGGGTGCCGGCGGATGCCTCGGTGCCGGTTTCGGCGGACGTCACCTTCTCTGACGGCGCGGATGCGGTGATGACGGCGGCGTTCGACTGGGGCTGGCGGGGGGATGACAAGCGGGAGTTGACCATCGTGACCACCGAGGGGCAACGGATGGAGCTGACCCATTCCGGCGGACGGCTGGTGGTGGATGGCGTGGAGGTGGTTGGTGCGACGCGCACGGAATACCGCGACATCTACGCCGACTTCGACCGGCTGCTGACCGAGCGCCGCTCCAGGATCGACCTTGCGCCGC
>CAIWAJ010000320.1:0-3632 GCA_903910565.1 uncultured Rhodospirillales bacterium | reverse complement strand
GTCAGACTCTTAGACGGGCGAGCCGCTAGCGGTCCATCATGGCGTAAAAATGTCAGCGTTTCGTGTGTGACTGGGGCTTGGGCACGGGGAAGGAAGGGTGCTCTTTTTGTGAACAAAAAGAACCAAAAAAACTTTTCACTCCCTCGTTGCCGTTGGCTTGCGTCACGGGATGGTTGGGAGCGGTACAAGCCATTGGAAAAAAGGTCTTTAGCTTCTTTTTTTCAAAAAAGAAGCGCTTCCCTTCACTTCGCTCCGGCGCCACGCACGAGGCGCATCAGCTCGTGCCTCACATTTGCGGCATCTGCCACCGGGGCGCTCCAGTGGACGCGCTGGACCGTCTCGCCATTCCCGAGATCGCAGCCATCGATGTCGACGCCGACCATGCGCCAGTCGCCGGGGGCGCCGGCGATGGCGGCGAGGGCGGTGGGGTGGTCGGTGTTGCAATGGCCCATGATGTCGCCGGACGCCGCGGCGATGGCCGCCACCGCCTCGGCCGGGGCGGTGAGGGTGCCGGTGCGCAGGCGATGGGCGCGGGCGAAGCCGCCGACCAGCATCGCCGCGCCGATTTCCAGCCGCCAGAGGGTGAAGTCGGCGAAATCGGCGTAGAGCGCGGCGTAGGGGTGGAGCGCGAGCCAGCGGGATTTGAGGGCGGCATCCTCGATCGGGGTTGCGGTGCCGGTGAGGGTGAGGCGGGGCGCGGTTTGCGGATTGGCCGTGGTGGCCGGGCCGCTCACCATCAGGGCGCAGCGCGGATCGGCCTTGAGGTGATGGGTGTGTTCGGCGAGATCGGACAGCAGCATGAGCACCGAGCGGTCCGGCGCGGTGGCGGGCGTGACCAGCGAGGCGAATGGCTGGCCGTCGCGCGCGGTGGCCAGCGTGCCGGCGCGGGCGGCGCGGAGCAGCATTATGGCTTGCCAGGCCGGAGTGATGTTCACTTCTTCGGGTTCTGCCATAATTCGTTCACTCCTCAACCGTGAAGTGCCACAATTGCGTGCCATATTCCATGCGTGCCGGACGAACCACTGAACCGGCGCATGGAGAGCCCCGATGAAACAGACAATCGCCCTCGTCGATGATGATCGCAACATCCTCACCTCCGTGTCGATGACGCTGGAGCAGGAGGGATTCACCGTCCGCACCTATACGGACGGGGAAAGCGCGCTGCAGGGCATCACCGCCCGGCCGGTCGATCTCGCGGTGCTGGACGTGAAGATGCCCCGCATGGACGGCATGGAGCTGCTGCAGCGCCTGCGCACCCGATCGACCCTGCCGGTGATTTTCCTCACCTCGAAGGACGAGGAGGTGGATGAGGTGATGGGGCTGCGGCTGGGCGCCGATGACTACATCACCAAGCCGTTCAGCCAGCGCCTGCTGCTGGAGCGCATCCGCGCCCTGTTGCGCCGCAATGAGACCAGCCGCGCCGAGGGCTCCGGCGCCAACCCGACGGGGGTGATGGTGCGGGGCGAGCTGGTGCTGGACGAGACCAAGCATCAGTGCCTGTGGAAGACGGTGGATATTCAGCTCACCGTCACCGAGTTCCTGCTGGTGAAGGCGCTGGCGACGCGGCCGGGGATGGTGAAATCGCG
This sequence comes from uncultured Rhodospirillales bacterium, assembly GCA_903910565.1. Classification (GTDB taxonomy): domain Bacteria; phylum Pseudomonadota; class Alphaproteobacteria; order Acetobacterales; family Acetobacteraceae; genus CAIYPH01. The sequence goes on along the minus strand of CAIWAJ010000320.1, from coordinate 2,046 downwards.
CGACCAGCTGATCGATGCCGCCTATGGCGACAACGTCTACGTCGATGACCGCACGATCGACAGCCATATCAAGCGGGTGCGCAAGAAGTTCCGCACCGTCGATGACGATTTCAACGCCATCGAGACGCTGTACGGCATCGGCTATCGCTACAAGGACGCCTGAGGCGCCATGGCCGACGCCGGTATCCTGATCGAGCGGCCGGCCGAGGGCCTGGCGATGAAGCCGCGCTGGGTGTCGCCGATGTTGCGGCGCATCCTGCTGGTCAACCTGCTGCCGCTCGCCTTGCTGCTGGCCGCCTTGCTCTACCTCGACCAGTATCAGAACGGGCTGTTGCGCGCCGAGGTGACCACGCTGCGGGAGCAGGCCCGGATCTATGCCGCCGCGCTTGGCGAGGCGGCGGTACGGGATGACGGCACCAGCCCGGCGGGCCTGGCGGCCGATCGGGCGCGGCCGCTGCTGCGCCGGCTGACCGAGCCGACGCCCTCCGCCCAGGCGCGGGTCTACGCCCCCGACGGGGTGCTGATCGCCGATAGCCGGGTGCGCGAATCGACCGGGGGTTCCGTGGTTGCCGAGCCTTTGCCGCCACCGGTGGTGCGTGGCGCGGTGCTGGGGACCATCGGCGTGATTTATGACCGGCTGCTGGCGCTGGTGCCGCATCTCGGCGGGGCGCCGCTGCTCGATATCGGGCCGCAGGCGGCGGGGCCGGACTGGCAGCCCGACGTGAAGGAGGAGCTGCGGCTCACCGGGGCGGACGACAAGCGGGTGATGCCTCCCTATATCCGCCGCACCATGGACAACCGGCTGCTGGTGACGGTGGCCGAGCCGGTGCTGCGGGATCGGGTTTCGGTGGGGATCGTGCTGCTGACCCGGGAGGCGCGGGAGGTGGATGACAGCCTGTTGGCCGTGCGGCTCTCCATCCTCGGGCTGTTCACCTTGGCGCTCGCCATCACGGTGGCGCTCTCCTGGTATTTGTCGCTGACCATCGCGCGGCCGATCCTGCGCCTGGCCGGCTCGGCGGCCGGAATGCGTGAGGGCTCCGGCCGCAGTGGGGCGATGCCGAAGGGGTTGCTGGCGCGGCAGGACGAGATCGGGCAGCTTGCCCATGCGTTGTCGGAGTCCGCGCGGGCCTTGTGGGCCCGGATGGACGCGATCGAGCGCTTCGCCGCCGACGTGGCGCATGAGATCAAGAACCCGCTCTCCTCCATTCGCAGCGCCATTGAGACGCTGCGCCGCATCGAGGACCCCGACAAGCAGCGCCGCCTGCTGGCCATTATCGCCGAGGATGTCGGGCGGCTCGATCGGCTGATCAGCGACATCTCCGATGCCTCGCGCATTGATGCCGAGCTGTCCCGCGTCGCGGTCGAGAAGGTCGACATCCGCCCGATTCTCGAGACGCTCGCCGAGATCAACGAGCAGACCCGCGGCGATAACGGCCCGCATATGCACCTCGATTCGCCCGATGAGCGGCTGGAGGTGCAGGGCGTCGAGGGGCGGCTGGTGCAGGTGCTGCGCAACCTAATCGGCAACGCGATCTCCTTTTCGCCGCCCAACGGCAGCATCGCCCTGAAGGCGCGCGACACCGGCACCATGATCGAACTCGCCGTCGAGGACGAGGGGCCGGGCATTCCGGAGGATCGGCTGGAGCATGTGTTCGAGCGGTTCTACTCGGAGCGCCCGAAGGAGGAGCGTTTCGGGCAGCACTCCGGGCTTGGGCTGTCGATCAGCCGGCAGATTGTCGACGCGCTGAAGGGGCGGATCGTGGCTGAGAACCGGCGGGGGGCGGAGGGGCGGGTGATTGGGGCGAGGTTCGTGGTGGTGTTGCCGAAGGCGTAGGGAAGGAAGCGCTTCTTTTTGAAAAATGAAGCAAAAATTTTTCAATCCGTTTGGTTCACGGCCTCCCCGGCAAGCTCCGACGCAAACGGATAAAAGTTTTTCGCTCTTATTGTGTTGCTTGTTGATACGGTCCCAATCCGGCAGCTGCCATGATCCATAGGTTGGGTGCGGGCGCTTTCGGGAGGGCTTCGATGGTTCTACGCCAGCCGAGG
>CAIWAJ010000319.1:0-3878 GCA_903910565.1 uncultured Rhodospirillales bacterium | reverse complement strand
CGCCCTTCTCGCCGCCGGCCACTGGCGCACAATGCTGGCCGCCGCGGCCAGCGTCGCGGTCCTGGCCGCCCTCTCGGCCGGGCTGTTCGGGGTCGAGACCTGGCGCGCCTACCTCCAGGCCGCCTCCGCCGCCGACAGCGTCTACACCACCGGGCGGATCAACCTCGTCGACTTCCCGACCGTGCTCGCCGCTTTGCTGGTCCTCGACGCCCCGCTGCGACTGGCCTACGGGGCGCAAACCGGCGCCACCCTGCTGATGATCGCCCTCGTCATCGCCACGTTCCGCCGTGCCATCGCGGATCATCTGCGCTATGCCGTGCTGGCGGCGGCGACCCTGATCGCCATGCCCGTGCTGTCGTTCAACGACCAGATCATCGCCGTCCTCGCCGGCGCCTGGCTGCTGCGCGATGCCGCCTCCACCCCCCTGCGGAATTGGGAGACCGCGATGCTGACCTTCGCCTTTCCCGCCACCCTCCTGGCCCCCCTGGTCGCCGATCTGACGCGCGTGCCCCTCGCCCTCCTGGTCGATGCCGGCCTGCTCGGCCTCGCCACCCGCCGCGCCTTCGCGCCCGGCCGGAGCGCCGCCTGATGTCGGAACACCCCGCCGAAGCGGCCGCCCCCGCCGAAATCGCCACCCTCGCCGCCGAACTCGCGCACCACGACCGCGCCTATCACGAGCGTGACGCCCCCGAGATCACCGACGCCGAGTACGACGCCCTGCGCCGCCGCTACAATGCCCTCATCGCCGCCCATCCCGAGGCCGGTGACCCCGCCGGCACCGTCGGCGCCGCGCCGTCCTCCGGCTTCGCCAAAATCCGCCACGGCGTGCCGATGCTCTCGCTCGACAACGCCTTCGCACCCGAGGATTTCGACGAGTTCTGCGCCCGCATCCGCCGCTTCCTCGGCCTCGGGTCGGAGCCGCTCGCCTTCGTCGCCGAACCCAAGATCGACGGATTGTCGATCTCCCTCACCTACGAGAACGGCACCTTCACCCGCGGCGCCACCCGCGGCGACGGCACCGAAGGGGAGGACGTCGCCGCCAATATCCGCACCCTCAAGGGCCTCCCCGTCCAGCTTCCGCCGCCTTTCCCCGCCCGCATCGAGATCCGCGGTGAGGTCTTCATGTCCAAGGCCGACTTCCTCGCCATGAACGCGGCCCAGGAGGCGGGAGGCGAAAAGACCTTCGCCAACCCCCGCAACGCCGCCGCCGGCAGCCTGCGCCAGCTCGACGCCACCATCACCGCGAAGCGCCCGCTCTCCCTCTTCGCCTACGCCCAAGGCGAGGCCAGCGAACCGGTCGCGGCCACCCATTGGCACTATCTGGCCCGCCTGCGCGACTGGGGCTTCACGGTGAACCCGCTCTCCGAACGCCTCGCCGACGGCGCCGAAGCCGCCGCCTTCCAGGCCCGCATCGGCGCCGCGCGCGCATCCCTGCCCTATGACATCGACGGCGTGGTCTACAAACTCGACGATCTCGCCCTCCAGCGCCGCCTCGGCTTCGTCGGCCGCGCCCCGCGCTGGGCGATCGCCTGGAAATTCCCCGCCGAACAAGCCACCACCGTGCTGGAAGGGATCGACATCCAGGTCGGCCGCACCGGCGCCCTCACCCCCGTCGCCCGCCTCACCCCGGTCAACGTCGGCGGCGTGCTGGTGCGCAACGCCACCTTGCACAACGAGGACGAAATCGCCCGCAAAGGCGTGCGCATCGGCGACACCGTCACCCTGCAACGCGCCGGCGACGTCATCCCGCAAATCGTCGGCGTGGTCGAAACCCAGCCGCGCGGGCCCGAGCCCTACGTCTTCCCCGCGCACTGCCCGGTCTGCGGCAGCCTCGCCATCCGCCCCCCCGGCGAGGTGGTCAAGCGCGGCACCGGCGGCCTCACCTGCGCCGCCCAGGTGGAGGAGCGGCTGATCCACTTCGTCTCCCGCGGCGCCTTCGATATCGAAGGCCTCGGCGAAAAGACCATCCGCGAATTCCACGCCGAGCGCATCATCGCCAGCCCCGCCGATATCTTCCGCAACCTCCCCCCCCGCGAGGCCGCGATCGCCACCCGCGAGGGCTGGGGCGAGCTGTCCGCCCGCAACCTCATGGCCGCCATCGCCGCCCGCCGCGCGGTCCCGCTCGCGCGTTTCATCTACGCGCTCGGCATCAGGCGCATCGGCGAGGCCAATGCCAAGCTGCTCGCCCGCCACTACGGCAGCTTCGCCAACTGGCGCGCCCAGATGCTGGCCGCCGTCACCATCGGCTCCGAGGCCCGCAGTGACCTCGGCTCCATCCTCGGCGTCGGCCCGGCCATCGCCGAGGAGCTCGTCGAATTCTTCGCCGAACCCCGCAACCTCGCCGCGCTCGACGCGCTCGCCGCCGAACTGCAAATCGCCGACGCCCCCGCGGCCTCCGGCGGCGGCCTCGCCGGCAAAATCGTCGTCTTCACCGGCACGCTCGAGACCATGACCCGCCCCGAGGCCAAGGCGATGGCCGAAACCCTCGGCGCTCGGGTCACCGACAGCGTGTCGAAAAAAACCGACATCGTCGTGGTCGGCGCCGACGCCGGCTCCAAGGCGCGCAAGGCCGCCGAACTCGGCGTGCGCACGCTCACCGAGGCCGAATGGCGCAGCCTCGCCGCGGCGGCGGGAGGGGCGCCGGATGATGGCGTGTGACCAAGCCGCGCGCCGCCGGGCGCATTCACGTGCTGATCGTCGCCGATATCGCCACCCTCGCCGCCGCGGCCCAGGCGGCGCTGCAACGGGACGGCATGGCGGTCGAGATCGCCGCCACCCCAGCCGAGGCCACTGACCTGGCCGAGCGCTTTCGCCCCGAAATCATCGTCGTCGATCTCAATCTCGCGGAAAACGCCGGCCCGCCGCTGGTGCGTCACTTCAGCGCAATGCCCGGCCGCGGCGTCCTGGCACTGGCCGACGCGCGCACGGATGGCGCCGGCGCGCATGACGTCATGCCCATGCCCCTCGCGCCACACGAACTGGTCCGCCGGGTGCGGTCGCTGCGGTGGCGAACTGCCCGGCCCGGATCACCGCCCGCCGGCACCCTCCTGCTCGACCACCCCAGCCGCGCGATCCTGCGCGAAGGGGCCATGCCGGTTGCACTCACCGCGGCGGAGCACCTGATCCTCACCGAACTCCTCGAAGCCCGCGGCGCGCTCGTCTCGCGGGATTGGCTGGCCCGCATCGCCCTGAAGGGCGCCCCGCCGGTCGGGGGCGGCGTCGATCACCTCATCGCCGCGCTGCGCGCCAAACTCGCCGGCCTCGGCGTCGCCGGGCGGACCATCCAGGCCGTGCGCGGCCAGGGCTACGTTATGGCCGATCCCGCCATGTTCAGGCCGGCCGCGGAGGACTGAGCCCGTCCCCCGCCGATCTCCGGCAGCATGGCAATCCCGGCATCCACCGCGTCCAGCAACGCCAGCAGGCCCGAGGCCGCCGCCAGCGTGTCCCCGGTCTCGGTCTCCAGCCGCATCCCATCCGCCTCGATCATGATCCGCAGCAACATCCGCCCGGGCACGGCATGCAGCGTGACCGCCGGCGCGCCGGCCTTCGCCGAACCGGTCGACCACGGCACCCGCCGGGCGCGGCACCAGCGCGACAGAACCACGCGATCACCCGTAGTGAGCATCGGCACCTCCGTGGGACCACAACATGCTGTGTAGGCTTGTCCCGAGTCGCGCTAGATTATGACAGACCCGGGTCGCGGAGGGGTTAATCACACATTAAATCGGAGCTGGCTGGGGATTGACGGTAGGGAAGGGGGAAGGTGTTCTTTTTGTGAACAAAAAGAACCAAAAAAACTTTTTGCTCCGTTCCTTGCCGTTGGCGTACCCTCCCGAGGACAGTGGGAGCGGTACCAACCAAGCGGATAAAAGTTTTTT
>CAIWAJ010000318.1:0-4614 GCA_903910565.1 uncultured Rhodospirillales bacterium | reverse complement strand
GCATCTGCACCGCTCCGCCGCGTCGGCGCAACCTTTAAGCACGGCGTTGACATGCCCCCCTTGCCCGGCCACTGCTGGCGCATGCTCCCGTCCCTCTTCGCCTACGGATTCCTCCTCGGCTGGTCCGTCGCCTGGCCGCCCAGCCCGATCAACGCCGAAATCGCCCGACGCAGCCTGGCGCGCGGCTTCTGGGCCGGCTACGGCCTCATCCTCGGCGCCACCACCGGCGACGTCATTTGGGCCCTCGTGGTCGCACTCGGCATCGGCGTGATCTTCCAGGGACCGACCATGCGGCTGATCATGGGGGTGCTCTCGGTCGGCCTTCTGCTCTTCCTCGGCGTCACCTTCCTGCGCGGCGCCTGGCGCAGCTTCCAGGTCGCCCCCGCTCCGGCGGCGAAGTTCGATGATGCACGCGCGAGCTATCTTCTGGGCCTCACCTTGGCGCTGACCAGCCCCTGGAACATTGCCTTCTGGCTCGCCGCCATCGGCCGCCCGGAGATGAGCGGCCAAGGCCTCGCCGCCATGCTGAGCATCATCGCCGGCGTAGTGATCGCGGTGCTCGCATGGGGTTTCCTGTGGTCCGGCATCGTACTGCTGCTCCGCCGCACCGCCTCGGGCCGGACCTGGGACGTCGCGGTGCGAACCATCACTGGCCTGCTGATGCTCTACTTCGCAGCCACCTCAGCCGCCCGGCTGCTCGCCGGCTAGTGCACCTGCCGCGCCTGCCCCTCCCAAAAGGGCTTGCGCAGATCGGTCTTCAGGATCTTCCCGGCCCCCGACAGCGGCAGCGCCTCCTCGCGGAAGGTCACCGAGCGCGGGCATTTGAAGCCGGCGATCAGCGTATGGCAGTGGGCGATCAACTCGGCCTCGCTGACGCTCATGCCGGGCTTGCAGCGCACGATCGCATGCACCCGCTCGCCCCACTTCGCATCGGGCACCCCGATCACCGCGCATTCGGCGACGGCGGGATGGCTGTAGACCGCGCTTTCCACCTCCGCCGAGTAGACGTTCTCGCCGCCCGAGACGATCATGTCCTTCAGCCGGTCGACGATATAGATGTAGCCGTCCTCGTCCATGTAGCCGCCGTCGCCGGTGTGCAGCCAGCCATTGCGCAGCGTCTGCGCGGTAAGCTCAGGCAGCTTCCAGTAGCCGCGCATCATCGCCGGCCCGCGGCCGCAGATTTCGCCGATCGTGCCGCGCGGCACCTCGTTGTCATCCTCGTCATGGATGCGGACGTCCCAGCCGAGCACGCCGCGGCCGGCCGAGCGCATGCGGCGGAGCTGGTCGGGCGAGGTGCCGTGGTCGCGCGCGTCGAGCAGCGTCAGCACCGGGGCCGCCTCGGTCTGGCCATAGGCCTGGGTGAAACTGGCCTGGGGCATCACCTCCAGCGCCTTGCGGATCACCGCCTCGGGCATCGGCGAGGCCCCGTAGATGACGTGCTTGAGGCTGGAGAGATCGTACTTCCCGATATCCGGATGGTTCACCACCATGTTCACCATGGTCGGCACCAGCAACGCATCGGTCGCCCGGTGCTCCTGCACCAGAGCGAGGAAGCCCGCGGGATCGAATCGCGCCATGAATATCTGTTTCGCGCCGATGCCGGTGGAGACGAACGTCATCGTCGCATCGGCGATATGGAACATCGGCGGCGCGTGGATATAGACCGGATCCGGCTGGAAATGGATGATCGACAAGGTGTTCAGCATGTTGAGCACGATATTGTTGTGACTCAACATCACGCCCTTGGAGCGTCCGGTCGTGCCGCCGGTATAGAACAGGGCGGCAATCTCGTCCCCGCTGCCGCAGATATCCGGCCCCGGCGTGGCGGCGGCGAGAATCGCCTCGTAGCCATGGGCGCCCACGTGCGTCGGCCCGTCGCCGATATGGACGATATGCTGCAACTCCGGCGCCAAGGCCCGCACGGCGGGCAGCACGGGGAGGAAGACGTCATCCACCAGCAGCGCCTTGCACCCGGAGTCCGACAGCCAGAAGGCGATCTCGGGCGGCGCGAGCCGCGTGTTGATCGGCACCACGATGAAATTGCCCCAGGCAAGGCCGAACAACCCTTCGAAATAGCGGTCGCTGTTCAGCGCGAGGATCGCCACCCGATCGCCAGGCGCGCAGCCCAGCGCGGTGACGGCGGCGGCACAGCGGGCGATGCGATCGCGGGATTCCGTCCAACTCCGCCGGCGCTCGCCGCAGACGGTCGCGGTTCCCTGGCCGTTGATTTGCACGGCGCGATGGAGCAATTGCGTCAGTTGCAGCATCATATTCCTCCCTCTGCCCTGTATCCGGGCCGTTTCATGCGTCGATCCTACTGCTTTTGGCGGCGAAGTGAACCGGCGCAATGGGCGGATGGCGCCGGGCGGGCCGGCGCGCCATCTTCCGCTCACCCGTTTCGGCGAAAGGACGCCCCGATGAGCACAATCGATGACACGCGCTGGCATTTGGTGGCCAATCGGCGCCCGGCCGATTTTCTCTACGCCGTCACCACGATGGGCATCTACTGCAAGCCCGGCTGCCCCTCCCCGCCCCCGAAGCGCGGCAATGTGCGCTATTTCGTCGACACCGCCGAAGCGGAAGCGGCGGGGTTCCGCGCCTGCAAGCGCTGCGACCCCAAGGGAGAGCGGGCCGGCATCGCGAAAGCCGTGGTGGCGGATGCCTGCGCCTTCATCGAGGCGGAACCGGCGATCCCCTCGCTGGAGGCGCTGGCCGAGCGCTCCGGCTATTCGCGCTTCCATTTCCTGCGCATGTTCCGCGACCACACCGGCGTCACCCCGCGCTCCTACGCCGAGGGCGTCCGCGCCCGCCGCCTCCAGGCCGCCCTCACCGGCGGCGCACGGGTAGCCGACGCGGTGGCCGAGGCCGGGTTCGGCTCCGAATCCCGTGTCTACGAGGATACCGGCAAGCTGCTCGGCATGACCCCTGGCGCGCTCCGCCGCGGCGGCGCCGGCGAAACCATCCGCACCGCCTTGGCCGACAGCCCCTTCGGCCGCCTACTGGTCGGCGCGACGGCCACCGGCGTCTGTTATCTCGGCTTCGCCGAACCCGACGACGCCCTGCTCGGCGATCTTCGCGCCCGCTTTCCCAAGGCCACCATCGCGGCCGATGACGCGGCGCTGACCGAGACCGTGCAGGCGATCACCGCCTTCATGGAGGAGCCCAAGGCGGCGCTCGATCTGCCGCTCGATTTACGGGGCACGGCGTTCCAGATCCGCGTGTGGGAGACCCTCCGCCGCATCCCCGCCGGAGAAACCCGCACCTACGCGGAACTCGCCCGCATGGTCGGCAACCCCGCGGCCATCCGCGCCGTCGCGCGTTCCTGCGCAACCAATCCGGTATCCCTCGCCGTGCCCTGCCACCGCGTGGTCGGCAGCAACGGCGATCTTACCGGGTATCGCTGGGGGGTGCCGCGCAAGGCGGCACTGCTGGCGCGGGAGAGTGCGGCCAGGAAGAAAGAAAGCGCTTCTTTTTGAAAAAAGAAGCAAAAACTTTCTTATCCGTTTGCTTCGCACTCTCCCGGGAGGGTGCGGAGCCAAACGGATAAAAGTTTTTTGGTTCTTTTTTTCAAAAAAGAACCGCTTCCTTCCCTACCCGTGCCACCAAGACCCATTGAGCACGATCCCACGGCAAGCAAGCTGCTCGTCGCTCTCAATGGTTTCCTTCATCACGTCGTGGAACACGAAGTGCCCCTGTTCCATCTCCAGCACGGTCGCGTCGCCGAGCATGCCGGGCTGGAGGGATCCGCGATCGGTGAGGCGCACGGCGGTGGCGGCGTTGATGGTGCTGGCGCGGATCACCTCGGCGAGGGGCATGCCCATTTTCACGAATTTCGACATGGTCACCAGCATGTTGAAGGCCGGGCCGCCGATCGAGGTGAGGTGCACGTCCGACGAAATCACGTCGGGCATGAAGCCGTTCTTCAGCATCTGCATCGCCGTCTTGTAGCCGAAGCTGCCGGCGCCGTGGCCGATATCGAAGATGACGCCACGAGCCCGGGCATCCAGCACGTCCTGTTCCACCCCGCCATCGCTGGCGGCCGGGGAGTTGGGCCAGGGGCGGAAGCAATGGGTGAGGATGTCGCCCTTGCGCAGCAGCCGCATCACCTCGCCGCGCGGCGGTGGGGGGGCGTCGAGATGGCCCATCAGCGGCAGGCCCATGGCATCCGCCACTTCGAGGGCCATCTGCATCGGCACGATGCCGAGCGCGTTGGAGGTGCCGCCACCGACGCGCACCTTCATGCCGACGATCAGATCGGCGTGCTCCTTGGCCACCGCGAGCGCCACGCGGGACTTCAGCAGCCGCATGTCGGACGCCTCGCCGAAGCTGACATCCCAGTGCAGGGCGAAAATGCCGGGGAAGGCGATGTTGAGGAAGGGCAGGATCCGCACGTCCGACCGCTCGATGACGTGCTTGCGGAAGCCGTGGATATTGCCTGGCCCGGCCGAGCCCGCGTCGATCAGCGTGGTGCAGCCGGAGAAGCGGGCGTAGTCGTCGGGATCGACGCCGAGCGAGGTGCCGCCCCAATAGACATGGGTGTGCAGGTCGATCAGCCCGGGCACCACCATCTTTCCGCTGACGTCGCGGGTTTGCGCGGCCTCGCCGAGCTCAGTG
>CAIWAJ010000317.1:0-2812 GCA_903910565.1 uncultured Rhodospirillales bacterium | reverse complement strand
CCGCGCGATCGCCTCGAGCAGCCCGCCGATGACGCGCGCGAAGCGGACGACCGCCTCGGGGGTGCATTCGGGGAACTGGGGGATGTTGGCGGGATGGAGCATGGACAAATGTATAACGGGGAAGTTAGTTTAAAGCAAGAAAAAAATGCATGCGCGTGAATTTTTCTGACAACCTGGTGGGCGAGGTGGCGACGCGGCGTGGCGGGGAATGTTGCCGTCCTGATCCGCGGCATGCACGATGCGGGACGCAACGCTGTCGCTTGACTGACAGGGTTCGAATCACGAAGGGCTGACCCGTATGACCGACCCCGTCCTTGCCACGCGGACCCAGGGATATTGCGGCTTGTGCATCGCGCGCTGCGGAACGGTGGCGACGGTGGAGGACGGGCGGTTCATCCGGCTTGACCCCGACCCGACGCATTCAACGGGCCAGGCGATTTGTGCCAAAGGCCGGGCGGCGCCGGAGCTGGTGTATTCGCCGCAGCGGCTGACCCATCCGCTGCGGCGTACGCGGCCGAAGGGCGACCCCGATCCCGGATGGGAGCGGATCAGCTGGGAGGAGGCGCTCGGGACGATTGCGACCGAGATGCGTGGCATTGCCGAGCGGCATGGGCCGGACGCGATGGGATTTACCTGGGCCTCGCCCTCGACGACGCCGATGGGAGAGGCGGCCGGATTTATTCGGCGCCTGATGAATGCATTCGGCACGCCGAACGGCGGCACCAGCCTCGATGTCTGCGGCTGGGGGCGCTATTACGCGAGCAGCTTCACCTACGGGATCGGCAGCCTGGCGACCAGCGCGGGCGGCGGGATGCCGGACATCGCCAAGAGCGGCTGCCTGGTGTTGTGGGGCTATAACCCCAGCATTTCGCGGCTGACGCATGCGACGGCGACGGCGGAGGCGCTGCAGCGCGGGATGAAGCTGATCGTGGTCGATCCGCGCCAGGCGGGGCTGGCCAACAAGGCCGATGTCTGGCTACGGGTGCGGCCGGGCAGCGATGGCGCGCTGGCGCTTGGGCTCGCCCATCTCATGATCGCGCGGGGCTGGTATGACCGCGATTTCGTGCGGGACTGGAGCAATGGGCCGCTGCTGGTGCGCGCCGATACCGGGCGGTTGCTGAGCGGAGAGGATGGAACCGGGTGTTTCGCCTGGGATACGCGGCTTGGGCGCGCTGTTCCGTTCGATCCCGCGACCGGCCGCTACGAGGGGGAGACGGCGGATCTGGCGCTGGAGGGCGGGTTCCGGGTTGCCACCGGGGAGGGCGAGGTTCTGTGCCACCCCTCCTTTGGGCTCTACGCCGAACTTTGTGCCCGCTACACGCCGGACGTGGTGGCGGCGACGTGCTGGGTGGGCGAGGCAGAACTGGAGGCGGCGGCGCGGCTGCTGTGGGAGGCGCGGCCGGTCTCCTACTACGCGTGGAGCGGGCATGAGCAGCACGCCAATGCGACGCAGACGGCGCGGGCGATTTCGCTGCTCTATGCCTTGACCGGCAATTTCGACGCGCCGGGCGGCAATGTGCTGCTGCCGGCGCCGGCGAGCGCGGCGATCACCGGCGGGAACCTGGCGGGCGCGAAGAAGATGCCGGCACCGGTCGGCGTGGATCAGCGGCCACTCGGCCCGGCCAGCGTGGGCAACGTGACCAGCGGCGACATGTATCGCGCCATTCTGGAGCGCGAGCCGTATCCGCTGCGCGGTCTGATGGTATTCGGCGCCAATCTGCTGGTGGCCCAGGTGGGAACCGAACGGGCGCGCGCAGCGCTGACGGCGCTGGACTTCTACGTATGTGCCGATCTGTTCATGACGCCGACGGCGGAACTCGCGGATATCGTGTTGCCGGTGGCCTCGTGCTTCGAGACCGAGGGACTGAAAATCGGCTTCGAGGTGAGCGAAGCGGCGCAGGCCCATGTGCAGCTCCGCCCGGCGGTGGTGCCGGCGCGGGGCGAGGCGCGGTCGGATAATCGGATCATCTTCGATATAGCCGCGCATCTCGGCCTCGGCGCCGCTTTCTGGGATGGCGATATCGACGCGGCGTATCGCACGCAGCTTGGGCCGACGGGTGTGACGCTGGAGGCGTTGCGGGCGGCGCCGGGCGGGTTGGCGGTGCCGTTGCAAACGCGCCATCGGAAATATGCCGCGCCCGGCCCGGATGGGGTGCCGCGTGGCTTCGCCACGCCGTCACGCAAGGTGGAGTTCTACTCCGAGCGGCTGCTGGCGCATGGCTACGCGCCGTTGCCGGACTTCGTCGAGCCGCCGATCGGGCCGGTGAGCCGGCCGGACCTGGTGGAGCGGTATCCGCTGGTGCTGACCTGCGCCAAGCCGGCGCTGTTCTGCCAGAGCCAGCACCGCGCGCTGCCGAGCCTGCGCAAGCGGCAGCCGCACCCGCAGGTGACGCTGCACCCCACGGCGGCGCGGGCACGCGGGATCGGCAATGGCGACTGGGTCTCGGTGGAGACGCCGGAGGGGGCGATCCGGGTGCGGGCCAGGCTGAGCGCCGATATCGACCCGCGGGTGGCGGTGGGCGAACATGGCTGGTGGCAGGCGAGCCCGGAGACGGGCGCGCCGGGGTATGATCCGTTCGGGCCGGATGGCGCCAATTTCAACCGGCTGATCAGCCACAAGCTGGTCGATCCGGTGAGTGGCACGCCGTCGCTGCGGGCGAATTTGTGCGAAATACGGCGGTAGGGAAGGAAGCGCTCCTTTTTTGGAAAAAAGGAGCAAAAAACTTTTATCCTTTTGGCTTGTACCGCTTCCCACCATCGGGCAAGCCAAGCCAACGGCAACGATGGAATGAAAAGTTTTTTTGTTTCTTTT
>CAIWAJ010000316.1:0-3867 GCA_903910565.1 uncultured Rhodospirillales bacterium | reverse complement strand
CGGTCGTCGGCCACGCCGCCACCATCTCCGCCGGCGAGTGGATCACCGCGTCGGGCGAATGGGTCAACGATCACACCCATGGCCAGCAGTTTAAGGCGCACTTCGTGCGTACCTCGGCGCCGACCTCCATCGAGGGCATCGAGAAATACCTTGCATCCGGCATGATCCGCGGCATCGGACCGGTCTATGCGAAGAAGATGGTCCGCGGCTTCGGCGAGCAGGTGTTCGACATTATCGAGACGCAGCCCGACCGGCTGCGCGAGGTCGAGGGCATCGGCCCCGTCCGCAGCCGGCGCATCACGGCGGCCTGGGCGGAGCAGAAGATCGTGCGCGAGATCATGGTCTTCCTGCACAGCCACGGAGTCGGGACGGCCCGGGCGGTCCGCATCTTCAAGACCTATGGTTCCGACGCCATCCAGGTGATGACCGAGAACCCGTATCGGCTCGCGCGCGACATCCGGGGCATCGGCTTCAAGACCGCCGACGCGATCGCGATGAAGCTGGGTATCGAGAAGACTGCGATGATCCGCGTCCGCGCCGGGATCTCGTATGCGCTGACCGAGGCGATGGACCATGGCCATTGTGGATTGCCCACCGGCGAGCTGGGCCCTCTCGCCGTCGAACTCCTGGAGGTCCCGGATGAGCTGGTGCAAACGGCGCTCGACCTCGAACTGGCCGAGGGCAACGTCGTCGCCGACACGGTCGGCGAGATGGCATGCGTGTTCCTGGCCGGTCTCTATCGCGCCGAGAAGGTCATCGCCGAACGCCTCATGCGCATGATCAACGGCGCCCTACCCTGGCCTCATATCGACCCAGAAAAGGCGCTGCCCTGGATTGAGAAGAAGACCGGGCTGTCCCTGGCGACGAGCCAGATTGCCGCGATCCGGCTGGCCCTGCTGTCCAAGGTGCTGGTTATCACCGGCGGTCCTGGTGTGGGCAAGACGACCATCGTCAACAGCATCCTGCGCATCCTCGCAGCGAAGGATGTGAGGCTACTGCTGTGCGCGCCGACCGGCCGCGCCGCTAAGCGGATGACCGAAGCGACGGGCCTCGAAGCAAAGACCATCCACCGGCTGCTCGAGGTCGATCCCAAGACCGGCGGTTTTAAGCGTGGCGAGGACCACCCGCTCGACTGCGACCTGTTGGTCGTGGACGAGACCTCAATGGTCGACGTCATGCTGATGCAGGCGTTGCTGAAGGCGGTGCCGCTCGAAGCCGCGCTGCTAATCGTCGGCGACATCGACCAGCTACCATCAGTCGGGCCGGGTCAGGTTCTGGCCGACATCATCGCGTCGGGCACGGTGCCGGTGGTGCGCCTGACCGAGGTGTTCCGCCAGGCCGCCCAGAGCCGGATCATCATGGCCGCCCACCGAATCAACCAGGGCGTCATCCCCGACCTGTCCCGGCCCGAAGGCGACAGTGACTTCTTCTTCGTGACGGCCGACGATCCGGAAACCGCCGTGCCACTCATCATCGAACTGGTGAAGACGCGCATCCCCCAGCGCTTTGGCCTGGATCCCATCCGGGACATCCAGGTGCTGTGCCCGATGAACCGTGGCGGCGTCGGCGCCCGCTCGCTGAACATCGAATTGCAGGCCGCGCTCAATCCGGCCGGCGACCGTAAGGTCGAGCGCTTTGGCTGGACCTTCGCGCCTGGCGACAAGGTCATGCAGATCGAGAACGACTACGACAAAGAAGTCTACAACGGCGATATCGGCTACATCGACGACGTCGACGCTGACGCCAGCGAGCTCACCACCAGCTTCGACGGCCGCGCCGTGACCTATGGCTTCGGCGAGCTCGACACGCTGGTGCCGGCTTATGCCGCGACGATTCACAAGAGCCAGGGATCCGAATACCCCGCGGTCGTCATCCCGGTCCTCACCCAACACTACGCCATGCTGCAGCGGAACCTGCTCTACACCGGCGTGACCCGCGGCAAGCAACTGGTGGTTCTGGTCGGCCAGAAGAAAGCCGTCGCCATTGCCGTGCACAACGTGTCCGGGCGGCGGCGGTGGTCGAAGTTGAACGAGTGGCTCGGCGCGGCATCCCCGATGATCCGGCCCGCCCAGCCCGCGAGCGCCCCACGATGATGGGCCGGGACATGGCAGGGGAACGGCCCGTGGCGCCCGGCGTCGGCTTGCGGCTGACCCCGCATGGTCGTCTGGTGCTGGAAGAAGCGTCAGACGCGCCTAACCTGGACGAGCGGGCCACCGCCCGGTTGGCGGCAGCATTTGCCAAGAACACCGGCCAGGGTCTCCTCCAACTCGGCGCGGGGGAGGTCGGGCAGATCCTGCCACCGGCCTTCGTCTGGTGGCGCGGCTTTTCGGCTCAGTACGTCGGCGCCCTGTGCCTGCTGTCACCCGGAACCCCCGATGACGCCACGGTGCCGGTCGTGCCGCCGCCGACCGACGCCGAGCTGGCCTCGCTGGTGTTGACCGCGCCGATGATGCCGGGCGCGGAATACATCACCGCCGATCTCCTGCGGGACCTGTGGCGCCAGATCGGCGAGGCCTTCAGCCACGCGCTGGCCGATGCCAAGACCGATCTGCAGCGTTTCCTGAAGGGTTGGAATCCGGCCTGGAACCTGGTCGGTCGGGTGAATTTCAATCTGGCGGAGAACAAGCGCGACCAAGACCTGCCATTCGCCTTCATGGCGACGTACACGACGCGGCTATCCGCCCAGGCCCGCGCGCAGCATGTGCCGCTCAGCCAAGCGCTGCGGGAATATGCCGGCGCGGCCAACCGCAACAAGCTGCTCTCGTTGCTGCTGCCGGTGCAGCGCGCGGCGGAGACCTGCGCGTGGCTGAAATCCATGGTCGATGGTAGGGAAATTTTCCACCCGCTGCGTTGGAGTGCGGGCGATGCCGCCCGCTTCCTCTCCAGCGTTCCGGAGTTGGAAAGCGCCGGTGTCATCGTGCGCATGCCCGCCGGCTGGCAAGCCAACCGCCCGGCCCGACCGCAGGTTACCGCGACCGTGGGGGCGCACGCGCCCTCGGCGCTGGGGCTCGATGCAGTGCTTGATTTCCACATGGAGGTCACCCTGGAGGGGGAGCCGCTGACGGATCAGGAAGTGCGCGAACTGCTGGCGGGCACCGACAGCCTGGTCCTGCTGCGCGGACAATGGGTGGAGGTTGACCGGGAACACCTGCAACGCGCCATGGAAAGGTTCCGCGCGGCCGAACAACTCGCCGAACGGGACGGGTTGACCTTCGCTGAAGCCATGCGGCTGCTGTCTGGCGCCAGTATCGTGAAAGGCCAGGACGATCCGGCTATCGCCGACTGGGCACAGATAACCGCCGGCCCTTGGCTGGAACAGACATTGCGGGCTCTGCGCGCGCCCGGCGGCGATGGCGCCGATCCCGGGCCGGCGCTGAAGGGCACGTTGCGGCCCTATCAGAGGGCCGGCGTGGCGTGGCTGCGCCTGTTGTCCGGCCTTGGCCTGGGGACCTGCCTCGCCGACGACATGGGGCTGGGCAAGACCATCCAGGTTCTCGCTCTGCTGCTCGTGGAGGCGAAGACGCGTCGGGATAGGAAACCGAGCCTGCTGGTGGCGCCGGCATCGTTGCTGGCTAATTGGGCGGCGGAGATCAAGCGGTTCGCTCCGAGTTTGACCGCACGCATATTGCACCCCTCGGCGATGACGTCGGAGCAGGTGAAGGAATTGACGGCCGAGGACCTGGCTTCGATCGATCTGGCGATCACCAGCTACGGCGCATTGCTGCGTATGCCACTCCTGACCCGGATGAGCTGGCGCCTTGTGGTGCTGGACGAAGCCCAGGCGATCAAGAATCCGAACGCCAAGCAGACCAAGGCGGCAAAGGCACTGAAGGCGCAGGCGCGCATCGCGCTGACCGGCACGCCGGT
>CAIWAJ010000315.1:0-12145 GCA_903910565.1 uncultured Rhodospirillales bacterium | reverse complement strand
GACGTGCGCCACCGCCGCTTCGGCGACAGCGCCTTCGTCGTCGAGCCCAACATCAAGGAAGGCCGCGGCGGGCTGCGGGACCTGCAAACCCTCTACTGGATGTCGCGCTACGTCTTCAGCACCAGCACCATGCTGGAACTCGCCGACCCCGACGGCCCGGCCGGCGGCATCATCACCACCACCGAGGCGCGGCTCGCGCTCCGCTCGTGGGATTTCCTGTGGTCGCTGCGCTTCCACCTCCACTACGTCGCCGGCCGCGCCGAGGAACGCCTGACTTTCGACCTCCAGCCCGTCGTCGGCGCCCGCATGGGCTACACCCGCCACGGCCGGCAGGACGGCGTCGAGCGCTTCATGCGCCACTACTTCCTCACCGCCCGCGAGGTCATCCGCCTCTCCCAGGTGCTGGAACCCGCCATCGAGCGCGCCGCCCTCGGCCCGCCGGCCCAGGCGGTGGATGCCGACGCGGCCCTGGTCAAGGCCGGCTTCCTGCTCGCCGACGGCAAGCTGATGCCGGCGACCTCGCAAAGCTTCCATGACGAGCCGATCCGCATGCTGCGGCTCCTGCAAATCGCGCGCGATCGCGGCCTCAAGCTGCATCCGCTCGCCCTGCGCGCGCTGATCCGCAACGAGCGCTCCGCGGTCGCGCTGCGCGGCGACAAGGAGGCCGCGGCGATCTTCCTCGATCTCCTGTGCGGCCGCGATTCCGAGCACAACCGGGCCGATGGCGCGGTGTGGATGAAGGTGCTCAACGAAACCGGCATAATCGGCCGCATGATCCCGGACTGGGCCCGCATCGTCGGCCAGATGCAGTTCGACACCTATCACATCTTCACCGTCGACGAGCACACCATCGAGGCCATCCGCGTGCTGAACGGGCTCGAACGCGGCGAGCTCGCCGAGGTCGCCCCGGTCGCCTCCGGCCTGGTCGATCATCTGCAATCCCGCCGCGCCCTCTACGTCGCGATGCTGATGCACGACATCTGCAAGGGCCGCGGCGGCGACCACTCCGAGCTCGGCGCCGAACTCGCGCTCGAAATCGGCCCCGCCCTCGGCCTCTCCGCCGAGGAGACCGAGATGGTCTCCTGGCTGGTGCTGCACCACCTCCTGCTCAGCACCACCGCCTTCAAGCGCGACATCGACGACCCCAAAACCATCCTCGACCTCTCCGAGGTCATCCAGTCCCCCGAACGCCTCCGCCTGCTGCTGGTCCTCACCGTCGCCGACATGCGAGCCGTCTCGCCCAAGGTGTGGAACGGCTGGAAGGCCACCCTGCTGCGCGAGCTCTACGCCCGCGTCGCCGAGGTGCTGGCCGGCGGCCTCTCCACCACCGAGCGCGACATGCGGGTCGCCCGCGCCCGCGAGGCCGCTTCCATGATGCTCGAAGGCTGGGCCAAGGAGGACACCGACCGCTTCCTCGCCCTCGGCTACCCCGGCTACTGGCTCTCCTTCGACCCCGAGACCCATGCCCGCCACGCCCATATGATCCGCGACGCCGAGGCCCGCTCCGCCCCGCTCACCGTGGTCACCCAGCCGCTGCCCGCCCGCGCGGTCACCGAGGTGACGGTCTACGCCGCCGACCACGCCGGCCTGTTCAGCCGCATCGCCGGCGCGCTCGCCGTCGCCGGCGCCTCCATCGTCGATGCCCGCATCCATACGCTGACCAACGGCATGGCGCTCGATACCTTCTGGGTGCAGGACGCCGCCGGCGGCGCCTTCGACGCGCCGCACCGCCTGGCCCGCCTCTACGTGCTGATCGAACAGGCCCTCTCCGGCCGCATCCGCCTCGCCGCCGAAATCAAGAAAGCCTCGAAAATGCTGCTCGGCCGCCGCATGCGGGCGATGAATGTGCCGCCGCGCGTGGTGGTCGATAACCACGCCTCCAACACCTACACCGTGCTCGAGGTCAACGGCCGCGACCGCCCGGGCCTGCTGCATGACGTCACCGCGGCCATCAGCGAACAGGGCCTGCAAATCGCCTCCGCCCACGTCACCACCTACGGCATGCGCGCGGTCGACGTCTTCTACGTCAAGGACGTCTTCGGCCTGAAGGTCGAAAACGAGCGCAAACTCGCCCAATTGCGCGCGGCCCTGCTGAACGCGCTCGACAGCCCGGACGAAGCCGGGCCCGAGACCGCCGCCGTGCAGCCCCGCCCGCGCCGCCGCCGGGCCGCGGACGCGGCGTGAGCCCGATGCTCCGGCTGCTGGTGCTGCTGCTGCTCGCCATGGCGCCGCACATCGCCGCCGCCCAACTGCCCGCCCCCGCCCCGCGCGCGCCCCTCACCACCGGCAAGCACCCCTGGCGCGTCACCCTGTTCCAGATCGACAAAACCGGCACCCTGATCGGAAACCCGCAGGAATTCGCCTGCACCCAGTCCGGCTGCGAGCAATTCACCCATTTCGACGTCGACGGCAAACCAGTCGGCTTCCTCGTCGCCATCACCATCGTGCCAAAGGGCGCCTATTTCGGCCTCCAATCCTTCGGCGAGGAAGTCACCAAGGTGATCGAATTCGAAAAAGGCTTCGTCGGCCCGCTCTTCCTCCAGGTCAAATCCGACCAGCGCTTCAACGCCACCCTGCGCTACACCCTCACCGGACCAGCCGTCGCGGAGTCCCAGCGCCAAGGCGTGCAACTCATGCAAAACGACAGCAGCCTGGTGTTCCAGCGCCGCATGTCCGCCGATCTCATCCTCAAAGTCGCACTCGAACCGGCACCCGCCGGGGACGTGCCGGAGATCAAGCCGATTGATCCCGCGCCGTCTCAGTGACGTTAAGGTGTTCTTTTTGTTCACAGAAAAAACATCCTTCCCTTCCCCTGGAGCAGACGCGTGCCCGAAAAGCTCATCATCGACACCGACCCCGGCCACGACGACGCCTTCGCCATTCTCCTCGCCTTGGCATCACCGGAGTTCGACGTGCTCGGCCTCACCACGGTCGCCGGGAACGTGCCCCTTGCGGTGACCACCGCCAATGCGCGCCGCGTGGTGGAACTCGCCGGCCGCCCGGAAGTCGCGGTCTTCGCCGGCGCCGAGCGTCCACTGCTGCGCGCGCCGATGCATGCGGCGGACATTCACGGCGACAGCGGCATTGACGGCTATGACTGGCCGCCGCCGGCCCGCCTGCATGAAGCGGAGCACGCCCTCGATTTCATGCTCCGCACGCTGGAGGCCGCGGAGCCCGCCTCCATCACCTTCCTCGTCCTCGGCCCCGAGACCAACATCGCCGTGCTGCTGCGCCGCGCGCCCCATCTCGCCGATCGCATCCGCCGCATCGTGGTGATGGGCGGCGGCTTCTTCGAGGGCGGCAACTACGCGCCGGCGGCGGAGTTCAACATCCTGGTCGATCCGGAGGCGGCCGCCATCGTCTTCGGCGCCGGCATCGAACTCACCGCCATGCCAATCGACTGCACCAACCGCACCCTGACGCCGGCAAGCTGGATCGCCGATTTCCGCGCCCTCGGCACCCCGATCGGCGCCGCCTGCGCGGGGATGATGGAATTCTTCCAGGCCAACGGAAACCGAAAATACGGCACCGCCACCCGCCCTTTGCACGACGCCCTGGCGATGGCCTGGCTGCTCTGGCCCGAGCTGTTCGCCGGTCGGCAGTGCAACGTCGAGATTGAAACCAATTCGGAGCTGACCCGTGGCGCCACCGTGGTGGACTGGTGGCACCGCACCGATCGCCCGCGCAACTGCCTGTGGATCCGGGATTGTTCCGAGCCGGTGGAGCTGTATCGGCGCATGTTTGCGCGTATTGCCGGGAAGTGAAGAAAGCACTCCTTTTTTGAAAAAAAGGAGCAAAAAACTTTTATCCGATTGCCGCGTACCGCTACCAACCATGCCGAGAGAGTGCGCCAAAGGCATGGATGGAACAGAAAGTTTTTTTGGTTCTTTTTGTTCACAAAAAGAACCGCTTCCCTAACGCCGCCTACTCACCGCACTCCGCTGCGCCAGCCCCATCACCGCACTGCGACAAACGGTCTCCGCCGGCGTCCCCGTTCGCTTGCACGCCCGCTCCGCCTCCCACAGCCGCGTGCAGGCCTGCTCGATCGCGGCCGGCGGCCACAAGTTGAGCGCCTGGACGAACACCGGCTCGCGGCGGAAGAACAACGGCGGCCGCATCGCCTTCGCCGCCTCGCCCGCCGATAGCCCGTCGCTCATCGCGGCCCGGGCGCGTTGCAGCTTCTGCATATGCATCAACGCCGCCCGCAACACCGCCACCGGCGCCGAACCTTCCGCCAGCGCGAGTTCAAGCGCCCGATCGGCCGCGGGCACGTCGCCGGCGGTGGCGCTGAACAGCGCGTCCTCCAGCGACAATCCGGCCATGTCGCCGACGCAGGTTTGCGCCGCCGCCAGGTCGACCTGCTTTCCCTCGCCCACATAGAGGGCGAGCTTCTCGATCTCGCCTCGGGTCAATGACTGGTCGGCGCCGAGGTGGTCGGCGAGGAAGCGCAGCGCCTCGGCGTCCACCCCCACCTTCAGCTCGGTCAGCATCGCGCGAATCTCGGTCTCCAGCGCGCGCCCTTCGAGGGGGTAGCAGATGATCGCCACCCCACCGGGGGCCTTCTCCAACGCGGCGCGCAGTTTGCTGCGGCTGGCGAGACCCGGCGCCTCGAGGATCAGGAACCCCGCCGGCTTGCCCTCCAGTACCGGCGTGATGTGAGACAGCATCGCGTCGGTCACCTCGCGCACGCGCACCACGCGCCGCCCCCCGGTGAGCGACATCGAGGCCATCTCGTCCGCGATGGACGAGGCGTGTTCGCGGTCGAGTTCCACCACGCGGAACGGGTCGTCGGTTGACCCGGCGACCGCGATCACCAGGCGACGGGCCCGTTCGCGGATCATCCCGCTATCCTCGCCGGCCAGCAGAACGGCGCTGACCGATCCGGGGTCGCGCAGGAACCCTTCGATCTGGCGCGCTTCGAGCTTCATCGCCCTACTCGGTCGCGGCGTGGCGGTTGAACCAGGCGGCGAGCTGCAAGGTCATCTGCTCGGCAACCTGCCCGGCCAGGCGGCGCTGCACCGCTTCGGATTCCATGTCGATGGCGAAGAATTGCTGGTCGTAGATGTTGAGCCCATCGAGGGCGCGAGTTGTCCCGCTCGCCAGGGTCTGGCGCTTGGTGTCCTGCGACACCAGGCTCCACGTCGCGACGCCGACGAGGCGCAGGCGCGAGGGAATGGAGGTGGACTGCGCGATATTCAACGTGTCGGCGGCGATGCCGAAGGAGACCAGCAGGTCATACCGCTTGGCCACCCCGCTGCCGCCGCGTTCGAACCGGGTCTGCAATTCCTGGCGCAGCAACTGGCCGGTCCGCTCGGGGATCAGCGCGACCGAGATCTCGGCGAGACCCTGCTCCGCCACCCCCGCCGTGCCGTCGTCCCGCGCACGATAGAGCGGCTTGAAGCCGCAGCCGCCAAGCAACACCGCCCCCGCCGCCGCACCCAGCATGCGGCGGGACATCATGAGAGGCCGTGGCGCGCTATCCCGCGACGACAAAGTTGACGATCCGGTTTGGCACATAGACCCGTTTGACGATCCGCTTGCCTTCGAGCAACCGCGCCACGTTGGGCTCTTCCGCGGCGGCGCGCAACACGTCCTCCTCGGCGCTGCCCGGCGGCATGGTAACCGTGCCGCGCAGCTTGCCGAGCACCTGCACCGCAATCGTCACCAGCTCGGCCGCGGCCAGCGACGCATCGGCTTCCGGCCACGGCAGCTCGGCGACGATGTCCGTCGCGCCGGGGTTGAGCCTTGCATGGATCTCCTCGGCCAGATGCGGCATCGCCGGCGAAATCAGCCGCGCGGCGATCTCCACCGCTTCGCGCCGCGCCCAATCGAGCCCCGCGGTATCCGCCCCGCTGGCGGCCTTCTCGGCTTCGGCGATCGCGTTGGCCAGCTCGTAGATGCGCGCCACCGCGACGTTGAAGGCGAAACTTTCGAGCGCCTCCGTCATCGCCAGGATCGCCCGGTGCGTCGCGCGCCGCAGCGTCCGCGCCGGCGCCCCAAATGCCTCGGGCGTGGCAGCTTGCGGCCCGGGGGTGATGTTCTCGACCAGGCGGAACAGCCGCTGGGTGAAGCGATAGGCGCCGACCACCCCGGCCTCGGTCCACTCCATGTCCCGCTCCGGCGGGTTGTCGGAGAGGATGAACCAGCGGGCGGTATCGGCGCCGTAGCGCGAGATGATCGCGCCGGGATCGACCGTATTGCGCTTCGATTTCGACATCGCCTCGACGCGGCCAACCGTCACCGGCTCGCCGGTCTCGCGGTGGAACGCGGTGCCATCCGGGCGCTTCTCGATTTCCTCGGGATACAACCAGGCGCCGTTGCCGCCGGAGCCGAGCTTGTAGCTCTCATGCGTCACCATGCCCTGGGTGAACAGGCCGGCGAAGGGTTCGGACACGTTGAGATGCCCGGTCTTCTGCATCGCGCGGGAGAAAAAGCGCGAATAAAGCAGATGCAGGATCGCGTGCTCAATTCCGCCGATATATTGGTCAACGGGCATCCAATGCTTCACCGCATCCTGCACGACGGGAATATCGGCGTGCGGGCTGCAGAAACGGGCGAAATACCAGGAACTGTCGACGAAGGTGTCCATCGTGTCGGTATCGCGCTCGGCATCCTTACCGCAGCACGGGCATTTCACGTGCTTCCAGGTCGGGTGCAGGTCGAGCAGCTTGCCGTTCCAGTCGAACGACACGTCTTCCGGCAGCACCACCGGCAGGTCCGTCTCGGGCACCGGCACCACGCCGCAGGAGGCGCAATGGATGACCGGCACCGGCGCGCCCCAGTAGCGCTGGCGGCCGACGCCCCAGTCGCGCAGCCGCCAGTTCACCACGCCCTTGCCGATACCACGGCGCTCAAGCTCGGCGATCACCGTTGACTTGGCGGCGTCGGGCGCCTGCAACCCATCGAGGAAGCCGGAATTGATGACGACACCGGTGCCATCGAACGCCTTGTCGGCGACGGTGAAGGTCGCGATGTCCTCGCCCGGCGGCAGCACCACGGGCAGCACGTCGAGATCGTATTTGCGGGCGAAATCGAGGTCGCGCTGGTCATGCGCGGGGCAGCCGAAAATCGCGCCGGTGCCGTATTCCATCAGCACGAAATTGGCGATCCACACCGGGAAGGTCGCGCCCTCGATGAACGGGTGTTTCACCCGCAACCCGGTATCGAAGCCGCGCTTCTCAAGCGTGGCGATCACCGCCTCGGAGGTGCCCATGCTACGGCATTCCGCGACGAACTCCGCCGCGCCGATACTGCGCGCGGCCGCGGCGGTGGCCAGCGGGTGCTCCGGTGCCACCGCGAGGAAGGACATCCCGTAGAGCGTGTCCGGCCGGGTGGTGTAGACCTCGACGTTGCTGATCCCATCGGCCGGCGCGGCGAGCTCGAAGCTCAGACGCGCACCTTCGCTGCGGCCAATCCAGTTGTGCTGCATCAGCCGCACCCGCTCGGGCCAGCGATCGAGGCCGTCGAGGGCGGAGAGCAGTTCGGGCGCGTAGTCGGTAATGCGCAGGAACCACTGCGAGAGCAGCTTCTTCTCCACCTGCGCGCCGGAGCGCCAGCCCTTGCCGTCGATCACCTGTTCATTGGCCAGCACGGTGCCGTCGACCGGGTCCCAGTTGACCCAGCTTTCGCGCCGCTCGGCGAGGCCGACCTGGAGGAAATCGAGGAACAGCTTCTGCTGGTGGCGATAATAGGTGGGGTCGCAGGTGGCGAATTCGCGGTCCCAGTCCAGCGACAGGCCCATGCGCTTCAGTTCGGCGCGCATGTTGGCGATGTTGTCCCAGGTCCATTTCGCGGGGTGGATCCCGCGCTCGCGGGCGGCATTCTCCGCCGGCAGGCCGAAGGCATCCCAGCCCATCGGGTGCATCACCGAGTGGCCGCGGGCCCGCTTGTAGCGCGCCACGACGTCACCGAGGGTGTAGTTGCGGACGTGGCCCATGTGGATCTTGCCGCTGGGATAGGGAAACATCTCCAGCACGTAGTATTTCGGCTTGCCGTCGGTCGGCACGTCCTGCACGCGGAAGGTGCCACGGGCATCCCACTCCGCCTGCCAGCGCGGTTCGGCGCGGGCGAAGTCGAAGCGCGGCTCGGCCGCGGCTGGGGTTTCGGCTGGGGGAACGCTCATCGATCTCTCACGGCAAGGCGGCTGAAGATATGGCCTCCTGTATCGGTCAGATCGCGGCTCGCGGCAACCCAAACCGCTGACCCGACGTGGCGGCGAGGCAGCGTCCCGATCAGCGGATTGGCCTTCGTCGGCGCGTTGCGCGATGCTGACGGCAATGAGCGACGCGGTCCGCACCCCCCCAGCAAGCAGCACGCGGCGGAATCGCCTGACGGCGTTGATCGTCGCGTGCGCGCTGTTCATGCAGAATCTCGACAGCACGGTGATCTCGACCGCGCTCCCCACCATGGCCAAGGCGTTCGGGGCCGAGCCGACGCATATGAACGTGGCGCTGACCTCCTACATGCTGAGCCTGGCGGTGTTCATC
The DNA here is from genome assembly GCA_903910565.1 of uncultured Rhodospirillales bacterium. Classification (GTDB taxonomy): domain Bacteria; phylum Pseudomonadota; class Alphaproteobacteria; order Acetobacterales; family Acetobacteraceae; genus CAIYPH01. The sequence continues at coordinate 3,659 of CAIWAJ010000315.1, read as the reverse complement.
CCGTGCAGCGGGTGGCTCGCCGATCGGTTCGGCACGCGGACGGTGTTTCGCGCGGCGATACTGATGTTCACCATCGGCTCGATGCTCTGCGGGGCGTCGGACTCGCTGGCCTTCCTGGTGATCTCGCGCATCCTGCAGGGCTTCGGCGGGGCGATGATGGTTCCGGTCGGGCGGCTGGTGCTGTTGCGGACGGTGCCGAAAAGCGAGCTGGTGGCGGCGATGGCCTGGCTGTCGACCCCGGCGCTGCTCGGTCCGGTGCTTGGCCCGCCGATCGGGGGGTTCATCGTCACCTATTTCTCCTGGCGGCTGATTTTCTACATCAACATCCCCTTCGGTGTGCTCGGCATCGTGCTGGTGACGTTGTTCGTCAGTGACGTGCGGGAGAATACCGGGGCGAAGTTCGACTGGCGGGGTTTCGCTTTCTCCTCTGTTGCCTTGGCATCCCTGATGTTCGGGCTCGAGACCATCGGGCGCGGGGTGGTTCCGCGGTGGGTGAGTTTGAGCTGTCTGGTGGTCGGGTTCGTGGTGGGGGCGGTTTATGTGCTGCATGCGCGGGTCACCGTCCGGCCGATTATCGACCTCACGCTGCTGCGGATCCGTACCTTTGCCGTCGCGGTGATCGCGGGGACGTTTTTTCGGGTGGGGATCGGGGCGATCCCGTTCCTGTTGCCGATGATGCTGCAGCTGACCTTCGGGCGGACACCGGCGCAAAGCGGGTTGATCACCTTCGCCAGTTCGCTTGGGGCCCTGGTGATGAAGCCGGCGGCGACGACGGCGTTGAAGCGGCTCGGGTTTCGCGACACGCTGGTGTACAACGCCATTCTGTCCTCCTTCCTTTTGTCACTCTGTGCGTTTTTCCGGCCGGGCTGGCCGGTTTTTCTCATCTATGCGGCGTTGCTGTCCGGCGGGTTTTTCCGCTCGCTGCAATTCACCGCCTATAACGCGCTGGCCTATGCCGATATTCCCCGCGAGCGGATGAGCTCGGCGACCGGGTTCTATGCGGCGATGCAGCAGATATCGCAGACCCTCGGCGTTTCGGCGGCGGCGGCGTCGCTGACCATCACCATGGCGCTTGGCGACCATGATGGGCCGATGATCGTGGATTTCTCGATCGCCTTCATCGTGGTGTCGATCTGCTCGCTCTGCGCGGCTCCGCTGGCCTGGACGCTTCCGCGGTCAGCGGCGACCGAGTTGAGCGGGCATCGGCAGGCCGGTTAGGCCCCGCGGGCGGCCTGCATCAGGGCCTTCATGCGGCGGACGACCGAGGGGAGGCCGTCGAAGACGGCCTGGCCGATGAGGAAATGGCCGATGTTCAGTTCCATGATCTCGGGGATCGCCGCCACGGGGGCGACGTTGGCGAAGGTGAGGCCGTGGCCGGCGTGGCATTCGAGGCCGAGTTCGGCGGTGAGCGCGGCGGCGGCCTTCAGCCGATCGAGTTCGCCGTGGGCGCCGTGGGCGTAGCTGCCGGTGTGGAGTTCGACCACCGCGGCGCCGATGGCGGCGGAGGCGCGGAGCTGGGCGGGGTCGGGGTCGACGAACATGGAGACGCGAATGCCGGCGGCGGCGAGGCGGCGGACCATGGGTTCGAGGGCGGCGGCGTGGCCGGCGACATCGAGCCCGCCCTCGGTGGTCACCTCGGTGCGCTTTTCCGGGACGATGCAGGCGGCGTGCGGGAGCGACTTCAGCGCGATGGCGACCATTTCCTCGGTGGCGGCCATTTCGAAGTTGAGCGGCTTGGAAATGGCGGCGCGCATGGCGAAGACATCGGCATCGCGGATATGGCGGCGATCCTCGCGGAGATGGATGGTGATGCCATCGGCGCCGGCCTCGATGGCGAGCAAAGCGGCGTCCACGGGGTCGGGGTAGTGCTCACCGCGGGCGTTGCGCAGGGTGGCGACGTGGTCGACGTTGATGCCGAGGCGCTGGACGGTCATGGCGTGGTCTCCTGGCGGCGGGCGAGGTCGGAGGCGAGGTCGATGGCGGCGATGAGGCTGGAGGCATCGGCGATGCCTTGGCCGGCGATGGCGAAGGCGGTGCCGTGGTCGGGCGAGGTGCGGATGATCGGCAGGCCGAGGGTGGTGTTGACGCCGCGGCGCATATCCAGCGTTTTCAAGGGGATGAGCGCCTGGTCGTGGTACATGCCCATGGCGACGTCGTAGCCGGCGCGGGCCTCGGGGGTGAACATGCTGTCGGCGGCCCAGGGGCCGGTGACCAGCATGCCTTCGGCGCGCAGGATGTCGATGGCGGGGCGGATGATGGCGATTTCCTCCTCGCCCATGGTGCCATCCTCGCCGGCGTGGGGGTTGAGGCCGGCGATGGCGAGGCGGGGGTTGGCGATGCCCCAGTGCTGGCGGAGCGCGGCCGCGGTGACGCGGCAGACGCTGGTGATGCGCTCGATGGTGATCATGTCGAGCATGCGGCGGAGCGAGGCGTGCACGGTGATGGGGACGACGCGGAGATCGGGGCTGGCCAGCATCATGACCGGCAAAGGCGCGCCGGTGAGGGCGGCGAGGAATTCGGTGTGGCCGGGGTAGGGGAAGCCGATGCCGTAGAGGGTGGATTTGTGGATGGGGTTGGTGACGACGCCGGCGGTTTCGCCGGCCAGGGTGAGTTTGGTGGCCTGCTCGATGGAGGCGATGACGGCGGGCGCGTTGGCGGGGTCGGCGCGGCCGGGGACCGGGGGGGCGCCGAGTTTGATGGGCAGCACCGGGAGGGCGTCGCGGAACACCGCTTCGGCCGCGCCGGCGGCGTTGACGGCGCGGATCGGCACGTCGAGCCCGAGATCTTTGGCGATGCCGGCGAGGCGATCGGGGTCATCGAGGGCGACGAAAGGGCGGCCGCCGCGGCGGGCCTTCCAGGCTTTGAGGGAGAGCTCGCCGCCGATGCCGGCGGGGTCACCCATGGTGAGGGCGAGGGGTCGGGGGTTCATGAGCGGGAGTTTGCCGTGGAGGGGCGGGGTTGGCGAGGGGTGAGCCCCCTTGCGGGCGGGGTTCTGCCTTGCGGCGGCTCAATTGTTATGTTAACGTAATAAATTGGATGCACGTCTCCCGACCTTGCCTATTCGCGTGGCAGGCGGCGGGGGAGGAGGTTCATCGGCTTCCCCTCGGAGTTGGGGTACCAGAGGATGGCCTGGCGCTGCTTGCGGGTGAGGCGGCGGGGTTTCGCCGCGGGTTGCGGGCGCGGTTTGCGCGGGCGGCGCGGCAAAGGCGGGATGCAGGCGGCGGTGATGCCGAGCATGTGGCAGAGCGGGCGGAGCATGCGCTGGGCCTGGGGGTATTGCGCGACGATTTCGGCGACCTCGGGCCGGGCAAGGAGGCGCGGCAAGCCGCCCGCCCCGTTGACCCCGCGCCAGCCGAGGTCGCGGATGATCCAGGCCTTGCCGCCCGGCAGGCGGAGGCGCGGATTCTTGCGGGTTTCCGGGCGGGTGCGCCTGGCGCGGGGCTTCGGCGGCGCGAGGGTGCCGGCTTCGAGCCGCGCCATCAGCCGGGCGAAGCGGCTGCCGAGGCGGAGGATATACATCTGAAGGGGGGCCACGAGGTGCAGGCGGGCATGACCGGGGACCGCCATGCCGAAGCGGGAGCACCCCGTCACCACCGCGATCGCATTGACGATGACGCGCAGAACCGCCGCGATGCCCGCGGGGGCGAGAGGCGTCGGAT
>CAIWAJ010000314.1:0-6743 GCA_903910565.1 uncultured Rhodospirillales bacterium | reverse complement strand
TTGCTTCTTTTTTTCAAAAAAGAAGCGCTTGCTTCCTCCATCCCCGCCGACCGGCCCCCGCTGGCGCCGTCGTCGTATCGCTGTATCATCGCCGCAACGCGGGCGAATGGCCCGCGACCAGGGAGGGAGAACGCCATGCCTCGCATGACCGGCGGTGACGCCATTGTCGATTCGCTGCTGCGCCACGGGATCGACACCATTTACGGCCTGCCCGGCGTGCAGCTTTATGGGTTGTTCGATGCTTTCGCCCGCAATGCCAACCGCTTGCGGGTGGTCAATGCCCGCCATGAGCAGACCACCGCCTATATGGCGTTCGGCGCCGCGCAATCGACCGGCAAGCCGCAGGCCTGCTCGGTGGTGCCTGGGCCGGGCCTGCTGAATGCGGCCACCGCGCTTTCCACCGCCTGGGGGGTGAATTCGCCGGTGATCTGCATCACCGGCGAGGTGCCCTCGGCGCAGCTCGGCCGTGAGCGCCGGCAGTTGCATGAGTTGCCGAACCAGCTTGCGACCATGAAGACGCTGTTCAAATTCGCCGAACGCATCGAGCACCCGACCGACGCGCCGGATGTGATGGGCCGCGCCTTCCAGGCGATGATGTCCGGCCGGCCCGGACCTGTTGTGGTGGAAATGCCGTGGGACCAGTTCCCCGCCACCGCCGAGGTCACGCCGCAGGACCCGTTGCCGCTGCGCGCCGTGCCGGTGCCGGACCCCGAACGCATCGCCGCGCTGGCCAAGCTGATCGATGCCGCCAAGGCGCCGATGATCTGGGTTGGTGGTGGTGCGGCCGATGCCGGGCCCGAGGTGCTGGCGCTCGCCGAGCGGATCGGTGCCCCGGTGGCCTCCATGCGCATGGGCAAGGGCGTGGTCGATGCCCGGCATCCCCTGGCGATGACCTCGCAGGCCGCTTTCGGCCTGTGGGATGAGACGGATCTGCTGATCGGCATCGGCACGCGGCTTGACGTGCCGCTCGGCCGCTTTGCCCCCTCGCCCAAGGGGCTCAAGGTCGGCCGCATCGATATCGACGCGGCCGAGCATCGTCGCCTGATCGTTGACGTGCCGATCGTCGCCGACGCGGCGGCCGGCGCCAAGGCGCTCACGGCGGCTGTTGCCGCCAAGGCGGGTACCGCCTGGCGCACCCGCGTCGCCGAGTGCAAGGCGGCCGGGCGGGCGAAAATGCAGACTGCGCAGCCGCAATGGGGCATCGTCGAGGCCATTCGTGACGCGGTGGGCGAGGACGGCATCATTGTCGATGAGGTGACGCAGGTTGCCTACATCGCCTGGTATGGCATGGAGATCTATAAGCCGCGCAGCCTGATCTCATCGGGCTTCTCCGGCACGCTCGGCTACGGCTTCCCCACCGCGCTCGGCGTGAAGGACGCCAACCGCGACAAGCGCGTGGTCTCGATCACCGGCGATGGCGGCTTCCTCTATGGCGGCGCCGATCTCGCCACCGCTGTGCAGCACGGCATCAACCTTGTGACTGTGCTGGTCAACAACTCCGCCTACGGCAATGTGCTGCGCGATCAGAAGCGCCTGTTCGATGGCCGGCATTCCGGCTCGGAGCTGGTGAACCCGGATTTCCAGACCTTCGCCAAGGCGTTTGGCGTGCCGTCCTGGCGCGTGACCGATATTGCCGGACTGCGGGATGCGCTCGAAGAGGCGTTCAACGCCAATGCGCCGGCGGTGGTGGAGGTGATGAGCGACATCACCAAGGATTATCCGCCGTTTGAGTTCCATGCGCCAAGGACGGCGAAGAAGTAAGCAAGCGGTTCTTTTTTGAAAAAAAGAACCAAAAAACTTTTGTCCGTTGGCTTCGCGCTCTCCCCGGAGGGCGCGAAGCCAAACGGATAGAAAGTTTTTGCTTCTTTTTTCAAAAAGAAGCGCTTGCTTGCTTTCACTCTCGCGTCTCTCGAAACCAGCGCCGTTTAGGTCTATACGCCCGGCATGATCATGGTCACCGGCGGCGCCGGCTTCATTGGCTCCAATCTGCATGCGGCGCTCGTGGCGCGTGGCCTTGAGACCGTGGTGGTCGATCGGCTGCGCGGGGAGGGCAAGTGGCGCAACCTGGCGCATCACGCGCCGGCGCGCATTGTGCATCCGGATGAGTTGGAAGCGTTTCTCGCCACCCATCCGCCGATCGAGATGGTGTTCCATCTCGGCGCCATCAGCAGCACCACTGCCTCGGATGGGGATTTGGTGTGGCACACCAATGTCGAGCTGCCGCGGATGCTGTGGCACTGGTGCGCGGCGCGGGGCGTGCGTTTTGTGTATGCGTCTTCGGCGGCGACCTATGGCGACGGGGCGGAGGGGTTCATGGATGGGCTGGAGGGGCTTGAGCGACTGAGGCCGCTCAACCTCTATGGCTGGACCAAGCATGCGTTCGACCAGATCGTGGCGCGCGAAATCGCCGCGGGGGCGAAGCGGCCGCCGCAATGGGCGGGGCTGAAGTTTTTCAATGTCTACGGGCCAAACGAGTATCACAAGGGCCATATGGTCTCGGTGATCAAGGTGAAGCATGACGAGATTCTGGCCGGGAAACTGCCGCGGCTGTTCAGGTCCGACCGGGCGGATGTGGCCGATGGCGGGCAGCGGCGGGATTTCATCTGGGTGGGCGATCTGGTCGATGTGATGCTGTGGCTGCTCGATACCCCCGGCGTGAACGGTTTGTTCAACCTCGGCACCGGGCGCGCGCGCTCCTATCTCGATCTCGCCCATGCGGTGTGCCGGGCGGCGGATGTGGCGGAGGAGGTGGAGTTCATCGACATGCCCGCGAAGCTGCATGGCCAATATCAATCCTACACGGAGGCCGACATGAGCCGCCTGCGCGCCGCCGGATACGCCGGCCAATTCACCACGCTGGAGGACGGCATCGCGCGATATGTTGGTGGCTTCCTGCGGGTTGCGGACCCGTATCGCTGATGTTCGGCATTCATCTTTTCCCTGAGCCCGCGGTTATCCTGCAGATCGGGCCGTTCGCGCTGCGCTGGTATGCGCTGGCCTATATCGCCGGGTTGCTGACGGGTTGGCGGCTGCTGCGGGTGCTGATCCATCGCCCGCCGGAGGTGGCGAGCGATCGCCAGGCCGATGACTATTTGACCTGGGCGGTGCTCGGTGTGGTGCTTGGCGGGCGGCTTGGCTACGTGCTGTTTTACCAGCCCTCGCGGTTTCTCGCCGATCCCATCCAGATCCTTTACGTCTGGCAGGGCGGCATGGCGTTCCATGGCGGCATGCTGGGCGTGGCGATCGCGACCATGATTTACTGTTACCGCGAGAAAATCCCGCTCTGGGGCTTCGCCGACCGCATCGCGGTGGTGACGCCCGTCGGCCTCGGGCTTGGCCGCATCGCCAATTTCATCAACGGCGAGTTGTGGGGGCGCCCGGCGCCGGAGTGGCTGCCCTGGGCGATGAGTTTCCAGGCGACCGGCGGCGGGCCGGTGCTGCGCCATCCGAGCCAGCTTTATCAGGCGGCGATGGAGGGGGCGATCCTGTTCGCGGTGATGTGGCTGGCCGCGGGTCGGGAGGGGCTGCGTGCCCGTTTCGGCTTCCTGACCGGGCTGTTTCTTGCGGGATATGCGATCGCGCGCATCACCGGGGAGTTTTTCCGCGAGCCTGACGCGTTCCTCGGCTACCTCTTCCAGGGCGCCACCATGGGGCAGTTGCTGTCGCTGCCGATGCTGCTCGCCGGGATCGGCCTCATGCTGTGGTCGCGTCGCCGCTGAATGGCCCCCCGCCGAATGATCGCCTGAATGGAACGCCTCGACGCCTTCATGGCCCGGGCCAATGCGGCCTATTACGCGAGGCATGACCCCTTCGCCGATTTCACCACTTCGCCGGAGATTTCCCAGGCGTTCGGCGAGGTGCTTGGGTTGTGGGCGGCGGTGACGTGGCAGGCGATGGGCAGCCCTATGCACGTTCTGCTGGCGGAGGCCGGGCCGGGGCGTGGGACGCTGATGGCGGATGCGCTGCGGGCGATTGGTCGCATGGTGCCGGATTTCGCGGCTTCGCTCTCCGTGCATCTGGTGGAGACGTCGCCCGCCCTGCGGGCCGAGCAGGCGGCGCGGATTGCGGGTGCGACGTGGCATGACGATATCGCCAGCCTGCCCGCGGGGCCGCTGCTGCTGCTTGCCAATGAGTTCCTCGATGCCTTGCCGATCCGCCAGTTTCGCCGCAGGGGCGCGGGCTGGACGGAGCATTTTGTTGCCGATGGGGCGCTGGTCGAAGTAGCCGCCGAGGCGCCGGGGCTGGCGGCCGGAGACGGCGAGATCGTCGAGCGCTGCGATGTGGGGCATGCGATCGTCGGCGGGCTGGCCGCGCGGATTGCCTGTGATGGCGGGGCGGCGCTGTTCATCGACTATGGGCCGGAGCACTCCGCCCCCGGCGACAGTCTCCAGGCGCTGCGCAATGGCGAGCCTGCCGATCCTTTGGCCGATCCGGGAATGGCCGACCTTACCGCGCATGTTGATTTCGCCGGGTTGGCGGCGACCGCGCGGCAGGCGGGGGCCGTGGTGCAGGGGCCGGTGCCGCAGGGCGTGTTTCTCACCCGCCTCGGCTTCGTGCAGCGCAGCGGGGCGCTCGCCCGCTCCCGCCCGCCGGCCGGGGCGTCGGCCATCATGCAGGCGGCGAGCCGGCTGATCGAGCCGCATGCGATGGGGCGGCTGTTCAAAGCCATGGCGGTTTGCCACCCTGGGCTTCCACCTTTACCGGGATTTTCCGCATGAGCATCGCCACCGTCGAGGCCGGCCTGAAAGTCCCGCACGGTTTTTTCACGCGCGCCGGCGGCGTGTCCGAAGGGCCCTTCGCCAGCCTTAATTGCAGCCTCTCGGGCGCCGATGCGCGCGACGCGGTGCTGGAAAACCGCGCCCGCGCCGCCCGCCATCTCGGCGCCGACCCTGCCATGCTGGTTGGGCTCACCCAGGTGCACGGGCCGGATGTCGCCACCGTCGAGACCGCCTGGCGCCCCGGCGAGGGGCCACGGGCGGATGCGATGGTGACGGATCGGCCGGGCATCGCGCTCGGCATCGTCACCGCCGATTGCGCCCCGGTGCTGTTCGCCGATGAAGCGGCGGGGGTGATCGGAGCCGCTCATGCCGGCTGGCGCGGCGCGGTGGATGGCGTGCTGGAGGCGACGCTTGCCGCGATGGTCGCGCTCGGCGCCCGCGTGGATCGCATCGCCACCGCCGTCGGCCCCTGCATCGGCCAGGCGAGCTACGAGGTGACGGCGAGCCTGCGCGACCCCGTGCTGGCGCGCGATGCCGCCAATGCGCGCTTCTTCGCGCCGGGGGTGGATGACGCGCACTGGCAGTTCGATCTCGCCGGCTACTGCGTGCATCGCCTTGGCGCCGCCGGGGTGGCCTCTGCCATCGCGACCGGGCAGGACACGCTGGCCGAGCCCGCCCGCTTCTTCAGCCATCGTCGCCGCACGCTGGCCAAGGCCGGCCCGATCGGCCACCAGATCTCGGTGATCACGCTATGATGCGCATTGTCGTGACCCTCCTGGCGCTGCTCGGGCTGGCTGCTTGCGGCGAACTGCCGCGGCCCTTCGCCGGCAATCTGGGTGGGGAGGCCCAGCACCTCGCCGAGCCGCCGCCGGTGCGCCTGATCGTGCCGGTTCCCCGCAACATCTTCCTGCCTGAGGGACCCTCGGCCGATCTTGCCCGGGTACTGGCGGAGAACCTGCTCGATGTCGAGGTGCCGGCCGCCATCGGCGTGCCCAAGCGGGGCGATTGGCGGCTGGTGATCGAGGCCGACCATCGCGGGAGCGACGTCGTGCCGACCTACCGGGTCATCGACCCCGCCGGCGAGCAGCGCGGTATCACCGAGGGATTGCCGGTTCCCACCGAGCTTTGGGTGAACAACCCGCCGCTGCGACGTATTTCCGGCGAGGCGACGCCCCGAGTCGTGTCGCTCCTCAACCGCATCGAGGCGGCACGCCGCCAGTCCGACCCGAACAGCCTGCAGAACCGTGCGCCCAGGCTTCTCGTCACCGAGGTGACCGGCGCGCCGGGCGACGGCAATGTCACGCTCGCCCGCCTGGTCAAAGTGGAACTGGTGAAAGCCGGACAGGAGTTGCAGGACGAGGCCAAGGGCGCCGACTTCACGTTGACCGCCCAGGTTAGCGTCGTGCCAGCCGGCGCGGGGAAGCAACGCGTTGAAATCCAATGGATCATCAACGACGCCAAAGGGTCGGAGGCGGGACGCGTGGTCCAGCTGAACGAAATCCCGGCCGGCATGCTCGACCGCTACTGGGGCGATGTTGCCCTTGTCGTGGCCAAGGAGGCGGCCGGCGGGGTGCGGGATGTCATCGCCAACCGAGTCGCGGCGAAATAGCGGATTGCTTCGCCCGATTTGATGACGCTTCGTGGACTCTCCCGCCCCACGTTGCTAGAAGGCGCCCGACACCGCGCACCTGACCTCCCCGCCCCGCCCCCGACGCCGCCGCCTGGCATCGCCCAACCAGGAAAGCCGCCGATGAAGATCGTCGCCTGCAACAGCAACCGCCCCCTCGCCGAGGCGGTAGCGGCCGCACTCAATCTGCCGCTGACCCGGGCTTCCGTCCGCCGGTTCGCCGATATGGAGGTGTTCGTGGAACTCCACGAGAACATCCGCGGCGAGGACGTGTTTGTCGTCCAGTCGACGTCGTATCCGGCCAACGACAATCTGATGGAACTGCTGATCACCTTCGATGCGCTGAAACGCGCCTCGGCCCGGCGGATCACCGCGGTCATCCCCTATTTCGGCTATGC
>CAIWAJ010000313.1:0-2200 GCA_903910565.1 uncultured Rhodospirillales bacterium | reverse complement strand
GCGAAGGCCGCCTCCATCGCCTCGGCGGCATCGAGCAGCGCGGCGTCGCCGTGGAACCGGCCGGTGACCTGAAGGCCGAAGGGCATGCCATGTGCGTCCGTGCCCACCGGCAGTGAAATCGCGGGGTTGGTGACGAGGGTGATGAAGTAGGTCAGCGACAGCCAGTGATAGTAGTTGCGCAGCTTCACGCCCTCGAGCTCATCGAGATAGAGCTGCGTCCAGGGGAAGGGCGTGACCGGGACGGTGGGCGAGAGCACCAGGTCATAATCGCGGAACATCGCCTGGAAGCGGCGGAAAATCCGGGTCTGCTCGTCATGCGCCCAGGCGGCATCGACCAGCGACATGGCGGCGCCGATTTCGTAGTTGGCGCGGATATTGGGGCCGAGGGCGTTGTGGTCGCGCTCGAAGGTCGCGTGGTAGCGGGCGAGGAAGCTGGTGGCCCGCACCACGTCAAAGCAGCGGTCGGCCTCGCCGAAATCGAAGGGCACCTCGTCGCAGCTGCGGAACAGATGGCGCATCGACGCCGCCTTCTCCGCCATCGCCGTGCGGATTTCCGTGCTCACCGGGCACTGGCCGAAATCCGCCGTCCAGGCCACCCTGAGGCGGCTGAGATCGGCGCGCCGTGAGCCCGCGATGGTCTCGGGGTCGAGCGGATAAGAGAGTGGGTCACGGTCATCGACGCCGAGTTGGGCGGCGAAGAGCATGCGCGTATCCGGCACGTCCCGCCCCATCGGGCCGAGCACGGAAATCGGCGTCCAGCCGAGGCCGCGCGTGTCCATCGGCACCAGGCCGGGCGAGGGGCGGAAGCCCACCACGCCGTTCATCGCGGCGGGAATGCGCAAGGAACCGCCGGTGTCGGACCCGGTGCAGACCGGCAGCATGTCGCACGCCAGCGCCACCGCCGAGCCGCCGGAGGAACCGCCGGGGTTCAGCAGCGGGTTGAACGGGTTGCCGGTGGCGCCCCACACCGGATTGCGCGAATTGGCGCCGGCGCCGAACTCCGGCACGTTGGTCTTGCCGACGATCACCGCGCCCTGCGCCCGCACCAGCGCCACCATGGCGCAATCGGTGGCCGGCACATGGTCGCGATACAGCGGCGACCCGTATGTCGTGAGCAGGCCGGCGGTCTCGTGCAAATCCTTGATACCGGTCGGCAGCCCGTGCAGCCGGCCCAATTCCGCACCGTTCATCACCGCTCGCTCGGCGGCAAGTGCCGCATCACGCGCGGTGCAATAGTCGGTGGCGGTGACGGCGTTGACCGCGGGGTTTAGCGCCTGGATACGTGCGATGCAGGCCTCCAGCAGCTCGATCGGTGAAATCTGCCGCGCGCCGATGCGGCGGCGCAGCTCCACGGCGGATAAGGCGAGCAGATCATCGGACATCGCGGTCACTCCTCGGGGTGGCGAAGTGTAACCAAGCGTCGCGCCGCCTCATACCCCATGGACGGAAACGGCCCCGGCGTCGCATGATACGGGACTTCACCAATCTGGAGCCGGGCTTTGGGCGATATCGTGCGTGTAGGGGTGGTCGTGACGTTTCTCCGCATGGATGCCCCTCCAGCGGAACGGGCCCCCGCCCTGCCGCCGGACTATCACGTCGCGCCAGCCACGCAGTGCACGGTGGGCTTCTATCGCTACCTCTACAACACCGTCGGCAACGACTATGTGTGGTGGCTCCGCCGTACCATGCCAGATCAGCAGCTCGCCCGCCTGCTGCGTGACAACCGCATCTCCATCCATGTGCTCCACCGCAACGGCGAACCGGCGGGGTTCTACGAGCTCGATGCCGGGCAGTTTCCGGCGGTGAACCTCTCCTATTTCGGCCTCATGCCGCACGGCATTGGCGGCGGCGTGGGCCTGGCCTTCCTGCGCCATGCCGTCGACACGGTGTGGCGCTCCGGGGCGCGGGCGATGACGGTGAACACCTGCACCGCCGACCACCCGCGCGCCTTGCCCACCTACAAGCGCGCGGGCTTCCGCACTGTGCGCGATATCGCGGAGGTGTGGGACATTCCGCGTAGCCTCGGGTTGCCGATACCGGATCGGTTGGTGTTGCGTTAGGGTAGGAAGCACGTTCTTTTTGTGAACAAAAAGAACCAAAAAAACGTTTTGATACCTGCTGCCTGCGACGAACCTGCCATCGGAGGACGTGCATGACCGGACTGCCATCCCTCGGTGACGCGACAAAAGTCTGGTTCAGG
>CAIWAJ010000312.1:0-3058 GCA_903910565.1 uncultured Rhodospirillales bacterium | reverse complement strand
GATCGAGGCGGTCTTGGTGGCCAGCTCGGCATCGGCGAAGCGCTCGATGCGGATCTCCATGCCGGTATCCTTGCCCACCTCGGCGGCGAGCTCATCGAGCATGGTGTTGCAGGCCGGCACGTACCAATTGCCGGCGAGGATGGTGAGCTTGGTGCCCTTCAGCGCGTTCTGCGCGATGGCCGGGGCGGCGAGCGGCGCGCTCGCCGCGGTGGCGATCAGGGCGCGGCGGGTCAGCGATCGGGTTGCGGTCATGGTCCGGTCGTCTCCTCTTGTGTTCTTCTCGCGCCGTCGCCGTGATGGCGATGGGCGTGCACCTGATTGGGTCGGTGTCGAAGATTATAATAATCATAGCCGCTGAGGTGTCGATGTTCCATCGCTGATTTCGGGACGGCGGCGGTGAATCGGCGCCGGTTGCGCGACACGATTCATGGTTGGGCAAGAAAGACGGCGCATTTTGGCCGCGACGGCCACGACTGGGCCGGATACCGCCCGACAGGAACCCGCCCACATGCTGCCTCGCCTTGCCCTGCGCACCCGGCTTTATCTTGGCTTCACCGCGCTCATCATGATTGCGATCGCACTGGCCGGCACTGGCCTGTGGGGGCTCGCGCAACAAACGACGCAGCGCGAGACCCTCATGCGGGTCAGTGCCAGCATGATGCGGGTCTCACGGATGGAGGCGGGGCTGGAGGCCATCCGCCGGCAGCAGTTGCGGGTCATCCACGAAAACGATGAGGCCTCCTACCGCGAGATGCAGGTAAGCCAGGCGGCCATCAAGGAATGGCTGAGCGAGGCCGCGGCCAGCACGACCTCACAAGAGCGGCTGGCCAGCTATCGCAGTTTATCGGACCGTCTGGCGCAGCAGGTGACCGGCGCCGCCCGGCTGCAGGACCTCGTCAAGGACGCCGCGCGCGCGCAGGCCTCCCTGGCAAAGGCCGGGGCCGAGCTGATCGGCGCGACGACCGACATGATGGATGTCGCGCAATCCAGCCACGACGAGATCACCATCGGCTCCTCGGAGGACGTGCGGCAGCGGATCATGCAGGCCGATCTTTCGGTCTGGCACTTCCTGGCCAGCCGCAACGCCGCGGAGATCACCGCCTACAAGGCCAACGCCGAGCGCGCCGCGGCCGCGGTGGACGCGCTGGAGGCCATGGCGACGCCGGACCTTGGCCGCGCGATCGTCAAGGTGCGCGCCGCCACCCAGGCCCACCGCGCGGCCTTCGAGGCGGCCAGTGCCGCAATCACCGCGCCGATGGCGTATTTCGACGGCACGCTGCGGCCCCTGGTCATCGACATGCACGCGGAGCTGGAGCGGATCGCAGCTAGCATGCAGCAGGTCGTCTCCGACGCCTCCAACCAGGCGGTGGCGGCCGCCGCCTCCGCCAGGTCCTGGTCGGTCACCATCGCGGCCACCGGTTTATTTGGCGGCTTGTTCCTGGCCCTCCTGGTCGCCCGCTCGATCACCCGCCCCCTCGCCGCGATGACCTCGGTGATGACCCGCCTGGCCGGCAACGAGCTCGACGTTGAGGTCCCCGCGCGGGACGCAACCGATGAGATCGGCGCCATGGCGCGCGCGGTCGAAGTGTTCAAGCAGAACGGCATCGCCGCGCGCCAACTGGCCAGCGAGCAGCGCGCGGAGCACGAGGCGAAGGAGCGCCGCGCCGCCGCGCTGGCCGCGCTGGTGACGGATTTCGAGGCCAAGGTCGGCGCCCTCACCGCCGGCCTGGCGCAGGCCGCCGGGGGCCTCGAAGCCACCGCCACGACCATGACGGCCACCGCCGAGCAGACCACCGCCCAGGCCTCAGCCGTCTCGGTGGCCGCGCAGCAGATGAGCGCCAATGTGCAGACCGTGGCCGCCTCGGCCGAGGAGCTTGGCAGCTCGATCGGCGAGATCAGCCGCCAGGTCGCGCAATCCGCCGACATCACCGCCCGCGCCGCCCAGGACGCGGCGCGCACCGATGGCATCGTGCAGGCCCTCGCCGAAGGGGCGCGGCGGATCGGCGACGTGGTGGGGCTGATCAACACCATTGCCGGGCAGACCAACCTGCTCGCGCTCAACGCCACCATCGAGGCGGCGCGCGCCGGGGACGCCGGCAAGGGCTTCGCGGTCGTGGCCTCCGAGGTGAAGTCTCTGGCCAATCAGACCGCCAAGGCCACCGGCGATATCGGCCAGCAGGTCAGCCAGATCCAAGCCGCCACCGGCGAGGCGGTGGAGGCGATCAGCGGCATCGTCACCACCATCGCCGAGGTCAGCCGCATCGCCGCCAGTATCGCCGCCGCGGTGGAGGAACAGGGCGCGGCGACCCAGGAGATCGCCCGCACCGTGCAGCAGGCCGCGATCGGCACCCAGGACGTCACCGAAAACATCACCGGCGTCTCCCATGCCGCGCACGACACCGGGCAGGCGGCCAGCCAGCTCCTGGCCGCCTCCGGCGACCTGGCCCGTGAAGCCGCCAGCCTGTCACGCGAGGTTCAAACCTTCACCGCCGGAGTGCGCGCCGCCTGACCCTCTTGCATCCCGGCGCCTTGTTGGGCCTCCTATGGCCAAACAAGGGGACGCCGGGATGCGCATCACCGAGGTTGAGCCGATCCTGCTGCGGGGCGGTGCCACCTACCAGGCCTCCGCCGGGGCGGAGGAGGCGACTGACAACGGCGACTGGCAGTTGATCGTGCGGGTGGCGACGGATGCCGGGATCACCGGCTGGGCCGATGTGGAAACCCTCGCCCCCGCCGCCGCCGCCATCATCGCGGGTCAGGGCATGTCCATCCTCGGCTTCCGCACGCTGGGTGAGCTGCTGATCGGCGAGAACCCGCTCGACGTCGCCCGGCTGTGGGACAAGCTCTACATCGGCAGCGCCTATTACGGCCGGCGGGGGATCGGCATGCAGTGCATGTCGGCGCTCGACAACTGTCTGTGGTCGATCCGCGCCGAGGCCGCCGGCATGTCGCTGGCCCGGCTGCTCGGCGGGCGGCGGCGGGACCGCGTGATGGCCTATGCCTCGACGCTGTTCCGCGAGACGCCGGAGGCGATGCATGCGGCCGCGCGCGGCTATGT
>CAIWAJ010000311.1:0-2587 GCA_903910565.1 uncultured Rhodospirillales bacterium | reverse complement strand
TCTGTTCGAGTCCTTCCGGGTGCGCCAGAGCTCCCCTATCGCCGCTATTCCGCCGCCATCCGCTGTCCCCGCACGATGATGCGCGGCGGGTCGATGAAGAACCCGGCCACCACCGCGGACAGCACGCTGAACGCGGTCAACAGATACAGCCCCGTCGCGAAATTCCCGGTCGCATCGCGCGCCAGCCCCACCATCCACGGCCCAACGGCGCCGCCGATATTCCCGAGCGAGTTGATCCACCCCAGCCCCGCCGCAAGCGCCGAGCCGGACAGGAACATCGCCGGCATGGCGAAAAACGGCCCCTTCGAGCCGTAGAACCCCGCCGCCGCCAGCGACATCCCCACCAGCGACCACATCGTGCCCATCGTCAGCCCGGCAATCAGCAGCCCCGCGCCGGCGAACACCGAAGCGATCACCAGATGCCACCGCCGCTCCTGCCGCCGGTCGGATGACCAGCCGAACACCAGCATGCTCACCGCCCCGATCAAATAGGGGATCATCGTCAGCCAACCCACATTCATGTTGCTGAAGCCGAGCTGCTTGATGATCTGCGGGATGAACATCGCCATCCCCAGGCTCCCCGTCACAATCCCGAAGTAGTTGAGCGACATCCACAACACCTGCGGGTTCCGCATCATCTCCGCGATGCTGAACGCCCGGTGCGTGTCCTTCTGCCGCCGCTCATTGCTCAGCTCCTCCACCAGCCAGCCCCGCTCCGCTGGCGTCAGCCACGTCGCCTGCGCCGGCTGGTCGGTGAGAAAAAACAGCGTGACCACGCCCAGCACCACCGTCGGCACCGCCTCGAAAACATACAGCAGCTGCCACCCCTTGAGCCCGAACATCCCGTTCAGCTCCATGATCGCGGTGGAAACCGGCGCCCCCAGCCCGATCGCCAGCGGCAGCGCCACCGTAAACCCGGCGACGATGCGGGCGCGGTGATGCTCCGGGAACCAGTACGTGAACAGCAGCATCATGCCCGGGAAGAACCCCGCCTCCGCCACCCCCAGCAGGAAGCGCACGACGTAAAACCCCGTCTCGCCCCCCACCAGCGCGGTAGCACCCGATACCGCGCCCCAGGAAATCATGATCCGCGCGATCCACAACCGCGCGCCCACCTTCTCCATCGCCAGGTTGCTCGGCACTTCGAACAGCACATAGCCGATGTAGAACAGCGTGCCGGAAAACCCGAACGCCGCCGCCGACAACCCGATATCCTTGTTCATCGTCAGCGCCGCGAAACTGACGTTGATGCGGTCCACATAGGCCAGGAAATACGCGATCATCGTGAACGGCAGCAGCCGCACGTAGACCTTCGCCATGGCGCTGCGCTCAAGCGCCCGCCGATCGCCGATGCTGTCCATTCGGACGCCTCCCCTGATTATTACGCCAAGCTTAGCCCCAATCGCGACGCCGGCGAGAAAAAACTGCAGTTGCCGCCCCACCGCCCCGCGGGCACTCTCCCCGCACCAGGAGGAGCGGCGACATGGCAAACACGGTGCAAACGGTAACCGGGGCAATCCCCGTCAGCGAGCTCGGCCGAACCCTCATGCACGAGCACCTCTTCATCGCCTTCGGCGGCGCCGAGTTTGACCCCACGGCCGTCTTCGATCGCCCCGCCTTCGTCGCCGAGGCCGCCCGCCGCCTGCGCGAACTCCGCGAGGTCCATGGCGTGCGCAGCTTCGTCGACCCCTGCCCCATCGAGCTCGGCCGCGACGTCACGCTGATGCGGGAAATCTCCGAGAAATCCGGCGTCCACGTCATCTGCACCACCGGCTTCTACTTCGAGGAGATGGGCCTCCCCCCCTACTGGCGCGCCCGCACCACCGATGAAATCGCCGAGCTCTACATCCGCGAAATCACCCACGGGATCGGCACCACAGGCATCCGCGCCGGCGCCATCAAAGTGGCCACCGGCGCGCCCGTCATCACAGAGCAGGAAAAGCGCTTCCTCGCCGCCGCCTGCATCGCCCAGCAGGCCACCGGCGTCCCCATCATCACCCACACCCAGGACGGCGTCGGCGGCCCCGAGCAGCAGCGCCTGTTCGCCGATGGCGGCGTCGATGCCCATCGCTGCCTCATCGGCCATTGCTGCGGCAACGCCGACCCCGCCTATCACCGCCGCATCGTCGATGGCGGCACCTATATCGGGTTCGACCGCATCGGCATCCCCCGCCTGATGCCCGACGAAACCCGCGCCGACAACCTCGCCAAACTCGTCAGGGATGGCTTCCGCAGCCAGGTCATGATGAGCCAGGACCGCCATTGCGGCTGGCTCGGCAAGTTCCAGCGCCAGACTTCGCCGCGCGAACTCGCCCGCATCGAGGAACTCCGCGCCGAAGGCAAATATCCCCCGCCCTACAGCTACATCTTCACCGATTTCCTGCCCATGCTGCACGCCCGCGGCGTCAATCAGGAGGATATCGCGTTTATGCTGGATGAGAATCCGCGGCGGTTCTTCGCCGGCGAAAGCATCAAGTAAGCAAGCGGTTCTTTTTTGAAAAAAAAGAACCAAAAAACTTTCACTCACTTGTTTCGGAGTTTCCCGGGAAAACTCCGGATCAACGGAGTAAAAAGTTTTTTTGGTTCT
>CAIWAJ010000310.1:0-2116 GCA_903910565.1 uncultured Rhodospirillales bacterium | reverse complement strand
GCAGGCGGCAGATCTCGAACAGCTTGCGGGTCCGCGCCTCGATGCCCTTTGCCGCATCGATCACCATCACCGCCGCATCAACCGCGGTCAGCGTGCGATACGTGTCCTCCGAGAAGTCCTCATGGCCCGGCGTGTCGAGCAGGTTGAACACGCAGCCCTTGTATTCGAATGTCATCACCGAGGTGACGACCGAGATGCCGCGATCGCGCTCGATCGCCATCCAGTCCGAACGCGTCCGTCGCCGCTCGCCCTTGGCGCGCACGTTGCCGGCCAGCTGAATCGCGCCGCCGGCCCGCAGCAGATGCTCGGTCAGCGTCGTCTTGCCGGCGTCGGGGTGGGAGATGATGGCAAAGGTACGCCGCCGGGCGATCTCGCCGGCGGCGTCCAAAACAAGGGTCTGGCTCATGGGGTGGCTTATACACCCCAATCCGCGAGGCTTCTACTTCTTCACCACCCAGCGCATCGGGAAGGAGTTATCGGCCGGCTGGGTGACGGTGACATTGTCGCGCGCCGCCCAGGTGATGCCTTGCTGATGCAGCGGGATGAATGGCAGATCCGCCTGCAGGATCTTGGTCACCTCGTCGATCATCCCCTGGCGCTTCTTGGCATCCAGCTCCTGGGCAATCATCGCCTCGAGCTGATCCACCCGCGCATTGGCGTAGCCCGGCACATTGCCAACGCCCACTTTCGCGGCGCGCGAGGCGATATGGTCCCGGATCACGTTGTCCGCGTCATAGGTGGAGGGCGTCCAGCCCAGCATGTAGAAGCTGGTCTTGTAGTCGGGGTAGGCGATGTCGGCGAAGAACTTCACCTTGGTGCGGGCGAACACGTTCACCTTCATGCCGATACGGGCATACATGGCCGACAGCGCGACGCAGATCTGCTCGTCGGCGATGTAGCGGTCATTCGAGCAGTCGAGCGTGACTTCGAAGCCGTTGGGGTAGCCCGCCTCCGCCAGCAGCGCCTTGGCCTTGGCGACGTCCACCTTCGGCCGCTTGTCGAGCTCGGCGTTGTAGCCGCTCACGCCCGGGCCCCACATCATCCAGGTCGAACGCCCCTGGCCACGCATGACGCGGCTGACGATGGCGTCCTCGTCGATCGCTAGCGCCATCGCCTGGCGCACGCGGAGGTCCTTGAAGGGGTTCTTGCCCTTCACGTTGGAATACAGCAGCTCGTCGCGCGCCACGTCCATGCCGAGATAGATGGTGCGCAGCTCCGGGCCCTGGATGATCTTGATGCCCGCCGCCGCCTTGATGCGGTCGATATCCTGCGGCGGCACCGAGTAGATCATGTCCATCTCGCCCGACAGCAGGGCGGCGACACGGGTGGCGGCCGAGGAGATCACCGTGAACTCGACGCGATCGAGATTATGCTCCGGCTTGTCCCACCAGCCCGGGTTCTTCTCCAGCACGCTCTTGCGGTCCGGCTCGCGGCTGGCGAGCTTGAAGGCGCCGGTGCCCATGGCGTTGCGCAGCGCGTAGTTCTCGCCCTGGCCGATGATCACGGGGGTGGCGGAGTTATTAGCCTCCATCCAGTGCTTCGGCAGGATCGGCCAGTTGGTGAACCAGGCCGGCAGGATCGGGTCGGTCGCCTTGGTCTCGAACTCCACTGTGAGGTCGTCGATCTTGCGGACCTCCTTGACCGAGCCGACATTCCCGGAGGTCTGCGAGGTTTTCGACGTGATGCGCTGGTAGGAAAACAGCACGTCATCGGCGGTGAAGGCGTGGCCATCCTGCCACTTCACGTTGGGGCGCAGGTGAAAGCGCCAGGTGGTCGGTGCGGTCTGCTCGTAGCTGGCAGCCAGCGCCGGCTCGATGCCCAGCGTCTTGGTACGGCGCACCAGCGGCTCGTAGATATTGCCGAGGAAGGAGTTCTGTACCGTCTCGTCCAGCGTGTTGGGGTCCATGGCGCGGACGTCGCCGTCATTGGCCCATTTGAACACCACCTCGGCGGAGGCCGGTTGGACCAGGGCGGGGGCGGCGAGGCACGTGGCGAGCAGCAGGCCCGCCAGCAGTTTCTTATAGTTCATTGTTTCCTCCCGAAAATTGGTTGGCCGGCGTCAGGCGAGGGCAGCGGCGGGCAGCATGTCACCGACATGGATGCCGTTCCAGTTCTT
>CAIWAJ010000309.1:0-16739 GCA_903910565.1 uncultured Rhodospirillales bacterium | reverse complement strand
CTCGCCGAGCGTGATGGGGGACCCGCCAAAGCTGTTGGTCTCGACGATATCGGCGCCGGCGGCGAAGAAGCCGCGGTGGAGTTCGCGCACCAGGTCGGGACGGGAGAGGCAGAGGATGTCGGTGCAGTTCTCCTGGCCCCAGTAGTCGCGATCGATATCCAGCGTCATCGCCTGGAAATGGGTGCCGGTGGCGCCGTCGGCGAGGAGAACGCGTTCGCGAAGGGCATCGAGCAGGGAGAGACGGGTCATCGCGTGGCTTCCATGGCAAGGTCGGCGGGGGCGGGGAGGCCAGCATGGCCGGCGGACCAGATGCGGACATCGAGCGGGCCGCGCACGGTTTGCGCGGCGTGGATGCTGAGGCCGTTCTGGGCGAAAATATCGAGCATCCCGGTATCGGAGAAACCGGGCCAGCGATGGGCGAGGCGCTTGGTCACCGCGGTATCGGCGTGGGGCGCCAGATCAACCACGACCACTCGCCCCCCTTGCCGCAGAACGCGGGCCGCCTCGGCGAGCACGCCGGACGGATCCTCCGCGTAGTGCAGCACCATTTGCAGCACCACGAGGTCAAACCCCGCATCGGCGAGCGGTAACCGGTACATGTCGGCATGGCGCACCGAGCAATGCGCGAGGCCTGGTTTGGCAAGCCGGGTGCGCGCCAGGGCGAGCATCGCCCGGCTGGCATCGACGCCGAGGGCCGAGGAGACGCGGGGCGCCAGACGTTCCAACAGGGCCCCGGTTCCGGTGCCGATATCGAGCATCCGCCCGATGGCGGCGGGGGGCAGCAGATCGAGCAACGCGCGCTCGACCTCGCCGGCGGCAAGGTTCAGCGCGCGCATCTCGTCCCAATCCGCTCCGGTGCGCTGGAATGCCTCGGACGCCGCGCGGGCGCGCTCGGCCAGTACGCGGGCGGCGTGGCGGCGGTCGGCGGCGAGCGCATCGTCGTCCTCGGGGATACGCGCCAGCAGGATCCGCGCGAGCGAACCGGGCGCGGCGTCCGCCGGCGGTAGGGTGAACCAGGTGTTGGCGCCCTCGCGGGCACGGTCCAGCAGACCGGCCTCGACGAGCAGGCGGAGATGACGGGAAAGCCTGGGCTGGGACTGGCCGAGGATCTCGGCGAACTCCATCACGCAGAATTGTCCCCCGGCCGCCAAGGCGAGCAGGCGCAGGCGCGTGGGTTCGGCGGCGGCGCGCAGGGCGGTGAGAAGGGTATCCATGGCTTGTTATCGTATAAAGATATCCTTATGTCTAGCATATGAATACGCCAAACGATTCGCGGATCAATGTGGTGTTCGCGCCGGCATCTTCGGCGCGGGAAGGTGACGCGATCCTTTCCAATCACGATATTGTGCCACCACCGGGTGTCGTGGTGATCGTCGTGCAGGCGGCACCGGGGAGGGCAGCGCATGTCGCAGGTTGCGCCTGCTGCGCCCGCCCGGCGGTTTCCGGGTTGCTGACCGCGGCCTTCGTCGCGCAAGCGCGAGCCGGCCGCCCGCCATTTCGCCGCCTGGTGGTCGATGCCGGCGAGGAGACCGCGGCGGCGCTGCGCGGGGCGCTGGAGTCCGATGCCTTCGTCGCGGGCCGCTACGTCGCGCGATGAACGGTCATGCGTCCCGCGCGACTGGTCAGCAGAACCAGTCCGGGCACTTGCGGGGTGGTGGTGAGCCAGGGACAAGGGTTGGCGAGATCGGGTACAAAAACGCGCCACCGGCTCCGACGTTTTGGGGCTGCAGTGTCAATATCGACACGATCGTCACGCAGATCAGCGCAAAAAGGCTGACATACCACACCACCGTCCCGCGCGTCGGCTGCCAGGGAACCGCGCTATCCGCGGCGTCGAGGCCACGCACCGTGGCAGTCTCGATGGTGAGGCGATCGACGATGCCGGTGCCGAAGAGGCCGTACGCTTCCTGGAAGGCCCGGGTCGCCTTGTCGGTCGCATCGTCGAACTCCCCATGCAGCATATCCTCTGCGTCGGCGAACCAGGTCATCGCGAGAAAGCGCTGCCAGACCACCACGTCACGGCCGGAATCGCCCAGTTCGATTGCCTTCATGACGACGTCACCCGTTCGATCTCCGCGGTTGAACATTGATATCCCGCGCATGGATATGCTGAGCATTTGATATGGCGTGCAACACCCCGCCTGGCCCTGCCGCCGCCGGCCGGCTTGCATGTGTTGCATGCCACGCCGCCATGCAGACCGCAATCAAATCGGCACGGACTGGAACCATCATCGGTAGCAGCGCCACGCCAGCGTCCTAAACGAGGATTCATCCCAGGTTTCATAATTTTTGGTTCACGGATATGGTTTAAACGCAAGCAATTGTGATGCTTGGGAGTTGCAGAAGCTGGCATTATAAGTGCCGGGCATGACTGGGCCGGCGAACGGCCGGTGAAATTGTGGCCCGGTAGCGGGCATCGGTTTCAAGGCTCCGACCTCCGGCGCGATATGCACCGGGCGGGCCGGCTTGGTGCTATTGTATGTACCGCGACGCCGACCCTGTCGGGCCGCGACCGCGGCTAGCATGATGAGGTTACTGTTTTGGACGCTGCCCCACCGAACTCGCCTGCCACCGGCCCGAACGACCGGGGCTTCGACCCTGAGCCGGAAGCCTTCGTGACCCCGCTCGACCTGCGCCTGCGCACCATCATGGCCGGCGCGCGGGAGCAGGGCGCCGATCTTTCGCGCGAGGACCTGCGGGTCGCGCAGGGCGAGGCGCCGACCCCGGCGGCGCTGGCGGAATGGGTGACGCAGAGCGGGCTGTGGTGCCGGGCGGCGCAAGTCTCCTGGAAGCAACTGCTCAAGATGACGTCGCCCGGCGCGGTGATCCTGCTGATGAAGGACGGCACGGCGGCGGCGATGGTGCGGCCGGACGCGGTGCGCAACGTGGTCTGGCTGAAGGACCCGCAGATCGAAACCGAGCAGGAGGGCGTGGCGGTCGACGAGTTGCGCCTGTCGCAGCTTTGGAGCGGCGAGATTCTGCTGATCCGGCCGGACCGCGAGACGCGAGACGATAATGAGCCGTGGAACCTCGCATGGCTCGGCAGGGTAGTGATGGCCGAGTCCGGCCTCCTGCGCGATATTATGCTGGGCTCGGTCGTGTTGTCGTTCCTCTCGATGGTCCCGGCGCTGTTGACCATGGTCGTCGTCGACAAGGTCATGGCGTACAAGGTGCTCTCGACCTTGTGGATGGCCGCCGCTCTGCTCGCCGTCGCGTTGACCTTCGAGACGTTGCTTGGCTACGTCCGCCGCCAGTTGACCGCCATCATCGGTCTGCGGCTTGACCTGAAGATGAACCTCTTCGTCTTCAAGCGCCTGCTTGGCCTGCCGATCGACTTCTTCGAGCGGACGCCCACCGGGCGCATCAGCTACCTCATCGGCCAGACCAGCAAGGTGCGCAGTTTCGTCACCGGCAAGATGATCAGCACCATGTTCGACATGATCACCCTGGTGATTGTGCTGCCCGTCCTGTTCTGGATGAGCGTGCCGATGGCCTGGATGGTGCTCGCCCTCGGCGGCATCATGGCGATGATTATGGCCTCATTCATCCGGCCGATCCGGCGGATCTATCAACGCTGGCTGGAATTCGAGGTGCAGAAGAACATCGTGCTGGTGGAGTCGCTGCACGGCATCCGCACCATCAAGTCGCTCGCTCTGGAGCCCGCGCAGCGCGAGGCATGGGACCGCCGGGCGGCCGACGCCGCGTTCTGGAAGCGGCGGCTCGACGACATCTCCAACTGGCCCGAGACGCTGATCTCGCCGTTCGACACCCTCATGCAGCGCGGCGTGATGCTGGTGGGCGCCTACCTGACGATCAGCGGCGCCGCGGTGTCGGCCGGCAGCATTGTCGCCTTCGTGATGATCGCCGGCCGGGTCGCCGCGCCACTGGTCTCACTGTCCCGCCTGCTGCAGGACCTCGAAGAGATGCGGGCCGCGGTGATGATGGTGGGGCTGGTGCTCAATAATCGCCCCGAGACTGTCAACCCTGGCGCCGGACTGCGACCGCGCTTCGAGGGGGCCATCAGCTTCCGCGGCGTGAAATTCACCTATCCGGGCACCAAGTCCCGCGCGCTGGATGATATCTCCTTCGAGCTGCCGCCGGGCACGGTGATCGGTCTGGTCGGGCGAAGCGGCTCGGGCAAATCGACTGTCACTCGCCTGCTGCAGGGCATCAACCGGGAATACGAGGGCCAGATCAAGATCGATGGCGTCGATCTGCGCGAAATCAATCTGGCGCATCTGCGGCGCAGCTTCGGCGTGGTGTTGCAGGAGAATTTCCTGTTCCGCGGCACGATCCGGCAAAACCTGCTGGCCGGCCGCACCGGCCTGACATTGACCGACGCCGTGCGCGCCGCCCGGCTCGCCGGCGCCGAGGAGTTCATCGAACGCATGCAGATGGGTTATGAGACGATCGTCGAGGAAGGTTCGCCGAACCTTTCGGGCGGTCAGCGACAGCGCCTGGCGATCGCCCGGGCCCTGATCCATGACCCGCGCATCCTCATCCTCGACGAAGCGACCAGCGCGCTCGATCCCGAGAGCGAGGCGCTGGTGAACGCCAACATCTCGCGCATCGCGGCCAACCGCACGATGGTGATCGTGTCACACCGCCTGTCCTCGCTCGTCGACAGCGACATGATCATGGTGCTCGACCGCGGCAAGATGGTCGATATAGGGCCGCATACCCAGCTGCTCGAAACCTGCACGATCTACCGCCAGCTCTGGCAACAACAGAACCGCCACATGGAAAGCTTCCGCAGCAGCGCGCGCGCCGCGCTTGCCACCAGCGTCGGTTCCTGAGGAAAGACCGGAAAATGGCCGCACCATCCAAATCCGACACCGCCACCCCGCCGGAGCCGGCGCGCGCGTCCCGCGGCCTAGCCCTGCGCCGCCGTGGCAACGAGGTTGCCGGACATACCGAGGACGAACGCACAACGCAGGTCGTCCTCGAATAT
The DNA here is from genome assembly GCA_903910565.1 of uncultured Rhodospirillales bacterium. Lineage (GTDB taxonomy): Bacteria > Pseudomonadota > Alphaproteobacteria > Acetobacterales > Acetobacteraceae > CAIYPH01. The sequence goes on along the minus strand of CAIWAJ010000309.1, from coordinate 11,788 downwards.
GAGTCGCCCGCCGCCGCGCAGCTCACGCAGCCGGTGCCGATGCGGTCGCGCTACACCACCTACATCATCTTCATGATGTTCATGGCGCTGATGGCCGTGATGACGCTGTTCCCGATCGATCGTGTGGTGACCGGAGCGATGGGTACCATCTCGACCGAGACGCAGACCTCGCTCGCGGCGATCGAAACGGCGATCATCAAGCAGGTGATGGTCAAGCCCGGCATGCCCGTCCACAAGGGCGATCTGCTGATGACCTTCGACCCGACCAATTCGACGGCCGATGTGCTGTCATATCAGGATCAGGTGGCCTCGCTGACGCAGGAGACGATCCGCCTGCGCGCCGAATTCGATGGGCGGATGTACTTGTCGGATGGCACCAAGCACGGCGAGGTGCAGGCGCAGTTGTTCACCCAGCGCCATGCCGAGATCTCCGCCCAGATGCTGAGCTTCGACCAGCAGATCGCGGCCCTCCGGGCGCAGGTGCAGCAGAGCGAGTCCGACATCCGGCAATACAAGGAGCGGCTGGCCTATGCCGCCAAACTCGAGGACAAGCGGAAGGACCTCGAGCGACTTGGCGTCGGCAGCCAGCTCAACACCATCAGCGCGGCGGATACGCGGGCCGAGATGACCCGCCTGCTGGCCTTCGCCACGGCGCAGCTCGACCAATACAAGGGCGCGTTGGAATCGAAGGTAGCGGACCGCGATGCGGCCTGGCAGACCTGGATTGCCACCACCTCACAGGCGCTGAAAGACCAGTCGGACAAGCTCTACGGGGTGCAGGACTCACTGACCCGGGCGTTGACGTCCTTCAGGATGACCGAGCTGCGCGCGCCGTTCGACGCCACGGTGTTCGATGTCGCGGTCGCCAACGTCGGTTCGGTGGTGAACGCGGGCGCCCAGCTCGTGACGCTGACGCCAGCGAACACCGATATCATCGCGGAGGCGGTGATCGATTCACAGGATGCCGGGTTCGTGGCGGTAGGGCAACGGGCCATGATCAAGTTGGACGCTTTTCCGTACACGACACACGGGACCTACGAAGGCCGGGTGGTGTCGATACAGCCGGATGCCTCGCGCAACCCTTTCAGTGCGTTGACACAACCGGTCGGTCTCTCGCAATCCGCCTCGGCGTTCGGCACGTTGTATTACAAGGCGCGGGTCAAGCTGGAGAAGAGCGAGATGCATCACCTGCCGAGCTACTTCCAGCTGGTACCGGGCATGTCGGGCCAGGCAGACATCGTGGTCGGCTATCGCACCTTCATCGAATACATGTTCGGCCGCGTCGTGCCGTCGACGACGGAGGCGTTCCGTGAGCCGTAAGCCACGCATTGGGTGGGACGCACGATGAGCGGGTTGTTCAGCCGGATCACCAGCCGTATCGCCTCGCCGGCGGCACGCTTGCGCCGCGCGGAGGCGCTGATCGCGGCCGGGGACCGGACGGCCGCCTTCCCGCAACTGGCACCGCTCGCCAGGGATGGCAATGAGCGCGCCGAATATCTCGTCGGCCGTGCCTATCTCGAGGGCGGCGGCGTGCCGGCGAGCGCACGGGAAGGCGCGTTCTGGCTCGAACGCGCCGCGGAGCACGGCAACAAGGAGGCGCCGGCGCTGATTGCGGCGCTCTACCTCCAGGGGGTCCTGGGACCAGACGCCAGCAACGCGGCGAGCGCGGCCGATGTCGCGATGGCACGGCCTTCGGCGGCGCTGTTCGGCGCGTTCGAGCAGGGCCAGCCCGATTTCGAGCGGGCCGCGGTATGGGCACGCCGGGCCGCGGCGACGGGCGCGGCCGATGGCCAGGCGCTGCTCGGCTATGTCCTCACCGCCGGCCCGGAATCGCTGCGCGATCTCGACGAGGCCGAACGGCTCTACAAATTATCGGCCGAGGCGGACTGCCCGCAGGGATATCTCGGCTACGGCCTCGCCTTGCTGCGCAAGGACGATCCGTCGCTGCACGACGAGGCGATCAAGTGGATGCGCCTGGCCGCCGCGGCCGGGCTCGCCACCGGGTTTTATCTGCTGGGCGCGATGACCGAGCAGGGCCAGGGCACCGAGGCGGACCCGGCGGCGGCGGCGGAGCTGTACCGCGAGGCCGCAACACGCGGTCTGCGGGCGGCGCAGGCGCGCTACGGGCTGTTTCTGCTCGATGGCCGTGGCGGCACCAAAAAGGACACGCAGGAAGGCGAATCCTGGATGCGCCGCGCCGCGCTGCAAGGCGATATCGACGCGGCGGCGCTGGTGGGCGACATGTATGCCCGCGGTGGCGACCTGCCGCCGAACTTTGCCGAGGCGGCCATGTGGTATCGCCGGGCCGCCGAGGGCGGGCATCGCGCGGCGGCGCGCGCGCTGGGGCTGATGAACCTCAACGGCAACGGCATGCCCAAGGACCCCGAAGAGGCCGCCCGCTGGTTCCGCATCTCGGCCGAGGGCGGCGATACCACCTCGCGCTACGACCTGGCCGCGCTGGCGCTGCGACGCGACACCGCCCCCGAGGAAGCGGAGCGCACCGCCGAATGGTTCGAGAAGGAAGCCAGTGGCGGTGACCTGGTCGGCGCCTACAACTACGGCATCTGCCTCGCCGAGGGGGTCGGCGTGGCGCGGGACGACGTGCAGGCACTGGTATGGCTGCGCCGTGCCGCCGCCGGCGTGGTCAACGCCCAGTACTGGTATGGCCGCATGCTGATCGAGGGCCGGGGCGCCACGCCCGATCCCGTCGAGGGCCGCGTCTGGATCGGCAAGGCGGCCGATGCCGGCATGCTTGATGCGCTGGTGGCCTACGCCGAACTGCTGGTCAACGGGGTCGGCGGCGACAAGGACCACCCGCGCGCCCTGTCGTTTTTCGAACGCGCGGCCAAGGGCGGCCATGTCGGCGCGATGTTCGCCATGGGCGCCATGCTGGGCGGCGGACACGACGTGCCATGGGACCGGGCGGCGGCGCAGGGCTGGTTCCGCATGGCGGCCGAGCGCGGCCATGCCTATGCGATGATGATGCTGGGCCGCTACCTCGCCCGCGGCCTCGCCGGCGATGCCAATATCGACGAGGCGCGTTTCTGGTTCGGCCACGCCGTCCAGCAAGGGCTCGCTGAGGCCCAGGGCGACCTCGCCGCGCTCGCCCAACTCGAAGGGCAGGGCAATGCGGCAGGGGCGGAACAGGCAACCGCGGGGCAACCGGCGGCGTGAGAGAGAAGCCGCCGGGCGGAGGGCGGGGCGGAGGGCGTGGAACCGGAGGCGATCGCGCGCTGACGGTACCGGCCAAGACGCGCACCGAGTGGTTCCAGGATCTCGCCACCACGGCATGGCACAAGGGCCAGACGGCACTGCTCGACGGCCGGGCCGGCGAGGCACTTTCATGGCTCGACCGCGCCCATCGCCTCGCGCCGAGCGACACCGCGATCGCCCTCGCGCTGGCCTCGGCGCGCGTCCAGTCCGGCAAGTTCGGGCAGGCGATCGAACTCCTCGATGAATTGGCGGGCGGACACGATATCCGCGAGGTCTGGCTGTCGCTGGCGACGATCCGCCACCGGGTTGGGGCGGCGGAGGCGGCCGCGGCGGCGCTGGCGCGCGCCTTGTCCGGCCACGCTCTGCCGCCGGCGGCCCATGTCCCCGCGCTTGCCGACGCCATCGCCGCGGCGGCTGACAGCCCTGGATGGTGTGCGCTGAACGCGGCGCGCGACCTGGTCGTTCATCCCGTCCCGGGCGGGCCGGCGCCGGTGATCTGGTTCGATGGCGACGCGGTGCCCGGCCAGCCCGGTGTGGTGCCGGCCGGCGTGCTGCGGGTGGATGTCATGGTGGATGAGACGCCGCTGCTTGGCAGCCCGATCCGCGTGGAGGCGATCGACCGGGTCGAGGGCATCGTGAGCGTCACCAATGACGGCGAGATCGAGGGCTGGGCCTGGCATCCCGGCGCGCCGGAGCGTGACCCCCGGCTCCTCGTGCGCGCCATGCTGCCCGGCGGCAAAATCGGCCCGGTGATCGGCGAGATCCTGGCCGATGACCAGGGCATGGTCGCCCGCACCCCCCTCTCGCGGCCCCGGCGGCTGCGGGTCCCCGCCGCGATGATGGCGGGGAAGGACGGCATGTTCGCCATCACAGCCACGGATGGGCGGCATTTACTGGGCAGCCCGTTGGCCCCTTTCGGCGGGCGGCGGGCGGCGATGGCGGCGGCGCGTGGGCTTGCTGCCACGTTCAGCCTCGCCCCATCCGGCCAACCGGCGGCGCCAGAGCCGGAGCCGGCCGAGGGAGAATTCACCAGCGTGCCGGCCGACGTGCGCGGCATACCGGCATACGCCCCGTCGCGGCCCGATCGGCCGATTGCGGTGGTGGTGCCGGTCTACGGCCATGCCGGTCTGGCCACGCAGTGCCTGGCCTCGGTGGTCAGGACAGTGCCGGAGGGCACGCGCGTGATCGTGGTGGACGACGCCTCGCCGGATTCCGAGGTGACGACGCTGCTCGACCGACTTGGCAGTCAGGGACGCGTCGAGGTGATCCGCCACCCGATCAACCGCGGCTTCCCCGGAGCCGCCAATACCGGAATGCGCGCGGCGCTGGCCTCCGAGGCGCCGCATGATGTGGTGCTGTTGAACAGCGATACCGTCGTGCCGCTTGGCTGGCTGGAGGCGCTGCGAGGGGTGGTCCATGGCGGGCAGGACATCGGCTCGGCCACCCCGCTGTCCAATGACGCGACGATCCTCAGCTACCCCTCGGCGTCCGGCGGGAATTCGGTGCCCGACCAGGCTGAGCTGCGCCGCTGGGCCCGGCTCGCGGCGGCGGCGCATGGCACTGCGGCGGTCGAGATCCCGAGCGCGGTCGGCTTCTGCATGTATATCCGCCACGAATGCCTGCTCGACGTCGGGTTGTTCCGCGAGGACCTGTTTGCCCAGGGCTACGGCGAAGAGAACGACTTCTGCATCCGCGCCCGCCATCTCGGCTGGCGGCACGTGGCCGCGCCCGGCGTTTTCGTCGCCCATGTCGGCGGCCAGTCATTCGGCGGCGCGCGCGAGGCGTTGATCGAGCGCAACTTGGCGGTGCTGGAACGGGTGCATCCCGGCTATCACGCGCTGATCGCCGCTTTCCAGGCCGCGGACCCGCTGGCCCCGGCGCGGCGGGCGATCGATATCCGGCGCTGGCAGTCAGGGCGGCGCGCCGGCGCGGTGCTGCTGATCACCCATGCGAGCGGCGGCGGGGTGGAGCGGGTGGTGCGCGAACGCTGCCAGGCCATCCGGGCGGCCGGGCTGCGTGCGATCGTGCTGCGCTCGGTGATGACCACCGAGGGGGTGCCGGCGTATCGGCCGGGGTTGTGTGCCATCGAGGATGGCGGCCTGCCGGCCGACACGGCGGGCTTTCCCAATCTGCACTTCCAACTTCCCGGCGACAACGTGGCCCTGACGCGACTGCTGCGGGGCGATCGGCCGGAACGGATCGAACTGCATCACTTGCTCGGGCATGACCATGCGGTGCTGCGGCTGGCCGGACACTTCGACATCCCCCTTGATACCCACGTCCATGATTACGCGGCTTTCTGCCCACGGATCAGCCTCGTGGGGCGCGATGGGCGCTATTGCGGTGAGCCGGACAACCTCGCGGTGTGCGAGGCCTGCGTGCGCGATGTCGGCAGCAACCTTGCCGAGCCGATCGGGGTGCGCGCGCTGCGCGGGCGGTCGGCGGCGGATTTGCGGCGGTCCCGGCGGATCGTGGTGCCCTCCGAGGATGTCGCGACGCGGATGCGGCGGCACTTCACCGATGTCGCGCCGATCGTCGAGCCGCTCGAGGACGACAGCGCCTATCCGCCGCCGCAGCCGCTCCTCAACGCGCCGCAGCGGATCGGGGTGATCGGCGGGATCGGCTCCGAGAAGGGCTACGACGTGCTGCTGGCCTGTGCGCGCAACGCGGCGGCACGGCGGCTTAACCTGCATTTTACCGTCATCGGCCATACCCATGATGACGAGCGGCTGATCGAGACCGGACACGTGTTCGTTACCGGCCCGTACAAGGAGGCAGAGGCAGTGGGGCTTATTCGCGCCCATGATCTCGACATGGCATGGCAGCCATCGATCTGGCCGGAGACCTGGTGTTTCACGCTCGGCGTGGCCTGGCGGGCGGGATTGTGCGTGGCTGCGTTCGATCTCGGGGCGATCGCGGAACGGATCCGCCGGACCGGCCGGGGGTGGCTGTTGCCGCTCGGCCTGCCTCCGGCGGCGATCAACTCTGCGTTGGTTGGGCTCCGCCGGGCTGCGGGTGCATAGCATCGCATGCTAAACGCTTATCAGCGCTGAATGTATGCCGTATAGCCGACACAGCGAAACCGCATTCATCCTCTCAACGACAGCATATCAGGAACAAAGAGACGCGAATGTCCGAAACCGCAGCCGAACGACCGCATAAGCTGGTCAACGAACTCCGCGTCTCCGGCCATCTGATGACGCTCGATACTGGATTGTTTTGTATCGTGTGCAATCCATCCCGGATCGCCGACGCCGCGACCGGCCTGCCCGGGGTCCGTGTGTCGCTGCCACCGGGTCCGTCGGGGCGGCCCGAGGCGGTGAGCATCTCCACGTTCCGCGAGGACGGCTGGATGACGCCGTTCGGCGACGCCGCGCTGGTGCGCGTGACCGGCGGGCCGGCACAGGTGCTGGTGACGGTCTACCAGGCACCGAACGTGCCGGAAGGTGGCGCGCCCAACCTGCAGGTGCTGCGGCTGACCGACACCGCGCCGCAAGCAGGTGCGGCCGCGGTCGCTGCCCCGGCCCCCGCCCCTGTCCCCGCGGCGCCCGTCGCGCCGAAGGTGATGGATATGGTGGCCCATATTGCCGGACGGGGTGACGTCGGCGGCATGCTCGGCGAACCGCTCGGCGACAAGGGCAGCGGGCGCTGGATCGAAGGCTTTGCCGTCGCGCCGACCAATGGGGTCGCGGTGACGGATATCGAATACCAGGCGGTGCTCGGGCGAGACTGGCTCTCGCCCTGGGTGGATGGCGGCCAGTTCTGCGGCAGCCGCGGCATGTCCCTGCCGTTGCTCGGCCTCAAGCTGCGGCTGCGTGGCGCGGCCGCCGAGGCGTTCGACTGCTCGTATTCGGCGACCTTCGTGGATGGCTCCGAGGCGGGGCCGGTGGAGGCTGGGGAGGCCTGCCAGGCGGAGAGCCTTGCGTCGCTGGAGTCGTTCAGCATCTTCCTCACCCCCAAGGGCGCGGCCGGAACCCCGGAGCCCGAGGCCGAGGCGGCACCGGCGCGCAAGCCTGCCGCGAAGAAGCGCAAGTAAGCGGCGGGTGTTCGTCGTATCCCGAATAGCCGGCGAGAAGATCGCGTGAAATTCCTCTTCGTCCACCAGAACTTCCCTGGCCAGTACCTGCACATCATCCGCCACCTCATCCGGTCGCCGGGGCATGAGGTGGCGTTCATCACCGAGCCGAACCAGAACAACATCCCCGGCATCCGGCGGGTGAACTATCACGTGAAGGATTTCCGCCACGATTCCGCCCATCCCAATATCCGAGACCTCAACGTCGCGATGATTCGCGCCGAAGCGGTGGCGCGGATGGCCGTGAACCTCAAGCAATTGAGCTTCATCCCCGACCTGATCATCGGCCATCACGGCTGGGGCGAGTTGCTGAACCTGGTGGACGTGTTTCCCGGCACGCCGATCCTCGGCTATTTCGAATTCTACTACGAGCCCACCGGCACCGATGTCGGGTTCGACCCCGAGTTTCCCTCCGCGCCCGACCAATTCCCGCGGGTGCGGGCGATGAACGCGATCAACCATCTCGCCCTCTCGCTCAACCAGCATGGCCAGACGCCGACGCAGTGGCAGCGCTCGCTGTATCCGGACTGGGCGCAGAAGCAGATCGCGCTGCTCCCTGAAGGCGTGCAGCTCGACATCTGCAAGCCCGATCCGGCGGCCCATGGCAAGACGCTGGTGGTGAACGATTTCGCCATCAACCCGGAAGACAAGCTCGTCACCTACGTCGCCCGCAACCTCGAGCCCTATCGCGGTTTCCATACGATGACGCGGGCCCTGCCGGCGCTGCTGAAGGCCCGGCCCGATGTGAAGGTGGTGATGCTGGGCGGCGACGAGGTGAGCTACGGCGCGCGCATCGCCGGGACGACCTGGCGCGAGTTCATGTGCCGCGAAATCGCCGGGAAATACGACGCGAGCCGGGTGCTGATGCCCGGGCAGGTCCCCTACGATACGCATGTCAAACTGTTGCAGCGCTCGGACGCGCATGTCTACCTCACCTATCCCTTCGTGCTCTCCTGGTCGTTGCGCGAGGCGATGGCCTGTGGGTGCGCCATCATCGGCTCCGACGTCGACCCCGTCCGGGAGTTTATCGAGGACGGCAAGACCGGGGTGCTGACCGACTGTCTCGACCCGGCGAAGCTCGCGACACAGATCGTCGAGGTGCTGGAGGACAGCAAGCTCTCGGCCAGGATCCGCAAGGGCGCCCGCGCCTATGCCGAGAAACATCTCGACATGGGCGACTACCTCGCCGCCTATGAGGCGCTGATCGAGAAGATCACCGGCAAAGACCCGCGGCTCGCGGAGCCTACACCGTCGCCACCGGCGTTGCCGGCGAGCCGACGGCGCCCGGCAGCCGCAAAGGCGGCGCGGTAAGCAGGAAGCGGTTGCGGCCGTTGGCGCGCAGCCAGTCCGCGAGTTGGGTGAAGTACCACATCTCGCCGAGATAGACGCCGAGCTTGAACAGGCAATGGGCGTGCAGCGGCAAGGTGGCGCAGTAGGCGTCCATGCAGGCGCGGGCGGGATTGGCCTCCACCGCGTAATTGTCGGCGAACAGGGCGACCAGGCCGGTATCGGTGATCCATTGCAGCAGGCGCGGATCGCGGCCATCCAGCGCCGAGGTGGTGTTGAACAGAACGTCGCGATCGGGCTGCTTTTTCATCTCCAGCAGCAGTTCGGCGAAGCCGGTACGGAAGCACACCATGTCGCCCTGCTCGACCACCACCTTGTCCTTTTCGAGGATCATCATGAGATCCTCGTAGCCGACGACGTGGCCGGTGCGGCCGAAATGGGCCATGAGGTCGATCATCACCGCGCGGCCCTGCACGCAGGTCTCGGCGATTTTCTCGACGCCAAGGTGTTTCGCGCCGACATGCTTGCCGCTGGCGGTGGGGGTGGGCTTGCCGGCGCGGTCCCAAGTCACGCTGCCCACCACGTCATGGCCCGGGCGGAAGCCGTTGTAGTAGACGTCCTCCGGGTAGCCGTCGCCATCGGCATCGAACATCTGGCCGACATGGGCCAGCGTGTCCCACTGCGTCGAGTATTGCAGGGTGAGGACGACCTGGTCATCGCTCACGATATCGGTCGCCGTCGGGTCGAAGCAGCGGAGCGGGACGTTCATGTTGGGCAGGCCCTCGCGCATGGTCGGGCGCAGCTCGGGCGGGTGGCGGCGGGGGGACAGCACGGCGCCGCCGGGATAGTCGAGCGGGAGGCTGAGGCAGAAGGTGCGGCCGGTCTTCACCTCGGCGAGGCCTTGCAGGACCTTCTCGGGCGTCAACAGGTTGAGGCGGCCGAGTTCGTCATCCTCGCCCCAGTCGCCCCAGGTGGAGCCTTCCGGGCGATTGATCCAGCGGGGGTTGGGCATGGGTTTCTCTCCTCGTTAAGGAAGCGGTCGCTTTTTGGAAAAAGCTCCGCAAAAACTTTTGTTCGTTTTGGGTTCTCGCGGTTGAGTTTACGCGTTCCTGGGGGGAGGTGAAGGGGCTGTTATATTATTGCTAATTCGTAACAAATTAGGCGTGCGGAGGTATTGGGTACCAAAGCGTTCGTGGTGGCGGGGCGCCGCGTGGGAGGGGGGATTGGCGGCGCTTGGCGACATGGAAAATGGGAGTGCGCGAAGGGGATCGCGCCGTGCCGGGGTGGCGACGGACGGAGTCCGGGCGGGGTGCGTCCTGCTCGGACTCGTCGTCCGGGGCCGCCGCGGGCGTGGACAGGGCGGCGGCGAGGGCCGCGACGTAGCGCTCGATATGGCGCAGCGTTCTCGCGTGGGCGCGGCGAATGGGGTGGCGCGGGGCGATGCCCGAGATATCCCCGAACAACGCATCCAGCATGGCGCGCAGAATCGCACCGATCGCTTGCGCGACGGCGTTTGCAGCGGCCAGGGTGGAGGCGGGCGGGGATGACATGGGGGCTCCTTGGTTGATTTGGGGAATATAGAGGCTTGCGCGCATGAAGTCAAGGCAATTTATCCGATTTAGTCGTATTTTTCCTATTTTCATGCGTCAAATAGGCTTTATCACGTCGATAGGGTGTGAGTGGCGGAGGTGCGGCTTCGGATCGTGACAGGCCTGGCGCGGCATCCGACCAAAGCCATGATGGAAGCCGGGCCGCGTGTGACCATCAACTCCGACGACCCGCCTTGTTTTGGAGGCTAAGTGACGGAGAATGTCCTGGCGTGCCGGAATGCGCTCGGCACGTCATTGCGGGACATCGTGAAGCTGGTCCGCAACGGGCTGACGGCGGCCTTCATCACGGAGGAGGGGCGCGCAATGTTACTCAATCGGCTGGACACCTATGTCTCGGCACAAGGCGAGGCAACCAGCGCTGAGGGCGAGTGGAACCTGACGTCCTGACCTCGCCACGATACCATGCTCGCGGTCCGGCACGCAGGGCGGCGGGTTGCACCCGCCCGACACGCTATAACGGGCGGGCGAAGGAGGTGTTGGAGGCTTGGCTGCGGCTTTCCGGGTGGGGATTGCCGTTGTCGACAGGTCGGACCTCTCCTTGGGGCGTACGCCAACGGCATGGAAACGAGCAAAAAGGTGAATCCGCCGTTCTTATTTCAAAGAGAACCGCCGCCCCTTCCTCAGGACGCCCGGATGAACCCGCCGCCGAGCACCCGGTCCCCATCGTAGAACACGCAGGCCTGGCCCGGCGCCGGCAAGGCCGCGGTGTCGAGGCGAACGAGGGCGCCGGTCCCATCCGGGATCACCTCTGCGCCGTGGGGTTCCTCGCGGGCGCGCAGTTTGACGGTGCAGCGCAGGGGGCGCGGGGGGGTCAGCCAGTTCACGTCGCGCAGGCGGATTTCGGTGGTGCCGCCGGAGCGCGGGCCGATGACGACGCGGCGGCTGGCCGGGTCGAGCGCGACGACGACGCGGCGGGTGGCGCCGTCCTGGGCGGCGTTGCCGAGGCGCTTGGCCTGGCCGACGGTGTAGCGGGCGATGCCATCATGGCGGCCGACGATGGTGCCGTCGGTGGTGACGATCTCGCCGGCGGCGGCGGCATCCGGGCGCAGCTTGGCCACCACGTCAGCGTAGGAGCCGGTGGGCACGAAGCAGATATCCTGGCTGTCCGGCTTTTCGGCGACCCCGATGCCGAGGCGAACCGCCTCGGCGCGCACGGCAGCCTTGTCCGGCATCGCGCCGAGCGGGAACAGGCTGCGGTCGAGCTGGGCCTGGGTGGTGGCGAACAGGAACCAGCTCTGGTCGCGGGCGGGGTCGGCGGCGCGATGGAGTTCGGCGCCGGCGGGGCCATCGACGCGGCGGACGTAATGGCCGGTCGCCATGTGGGAGGCGCCGAGATCGCCGGCGAGGGCCAGTAGGTCGGTGAACTTCACCGTCTGGTTGCAGCGCACGCAGGGCACCGGGGTTTCACCGGCGGCGTAGCTATCGGCAAAATCGGCCATCACGGCGCTGCGGAACCGCGCCTCGGCGTCGATCACGTAATGGGGGATGCCGATATGGTCGGCCACCCGGCGGGCGTCATGGATGTCCTGCCCGGCGCAGCAGGCGCCTTTGCGGCCCGCCCCCGCTGACGACATTGCGGCGCCATGGTCGTAGAGCTGGAGCG
>CAIWAJ010000308.1:0-6588 GCA_903910565.1 uncultured Rhodospirillales bacterium | reverse complement strand
TCCGCAAGGGGGTGATTGGGGTGTTGGCGGAGCGGTTGAAGATTCAGCTTTAGGAAGGGAGCAAGCCCTTCTTTTTGTGAACAAAAAGAAGCAAAAAACTTTTTTATCCGTTTAGCGTGCCAACCCTCCAGCAAAGGCGCGAAGCAAACGGATAAAATTTTTTTGCTTCTTTTTTTCCAAAAAAGAAGCGCTTCCCTACTTAACCTCCCGAGCCACCACCCAAAGCCCCCCAAACAACACCCCCGCCCCCGCCAGCCGCAGCGGTGTCACCGCCTCGCCGAGGATGAACAGCGCGCACACCCAGGCAGTCAGCGGCTCGATCAATGCCAGCGTCACCGCCACCCCCGGCGCCACGCTGCGCAGCCCCCAGGTGTAGAGCGCATAGGCCAGCCCGGTGGCGCCCAGCCCCATCCCCAGCAGCAACGCCGGCGCCGGCGGGCTCGCCACCCAGGCGACCGGCAGCACCAGCAAAGCCGGCGCACAACACAGCGCCGCCACCCCGAACGTCGCCGCCGCCAGCGTCGCCGAGGGCACGTCGCCACTCGCCTCGCTGGTCGCCAGCGAATAGGCCGCATAAGCCGCGCCACAGCCGAGCGCCAGCACATAGCCGCCCACCGGTCCCCCCGCCCCGGCCCCCGCGCTCACCAGCAGCGCCGCGCCGAGAATGCACAAGCCCTGCCCCGCCAACAGCGCCGCCGGCGGAACGTCGCGATGGCGCAGCACGCGCCACACCGCCACCCACACCGGCGCGCTGCCGATCGACAAAGCCGTGCCGACACCCACCCCGATGCGCGCGATGGCCGCGAAGAACACCAGATTATACCCCGCCATCGCCACCCCCGCGAGCAGCACCGCCCCCCACCGCAACCGGCCAAACCCCGCCCGCGCGGCTGGCAGGGCCAGCGCCACCCCCATCAGCGCCGCGGCCCCGATCCCCAGCCGCAGCGCCGCCACCACCATCGGCACCCGCCCCGGCGGCATCAGCGCCTGCGCGGTGCCGATCGACCCCCACAGGATCGCGGCGAGGATGATGGCGAGAAGTCCGGTCAGCGGAGTTGAGGGAGCGCGCATGCGCGGTCGATCCACCAAGCGAAAGGCAGATGCAAGGAAGGAAGTTCTCCTTTTTTGAAAAAAAGGAGCAAAAAACTTTTCCAACTTGGCCGCATACCGCTGCCGAGCATCCCGCGTAGCCAAGCCAACGGCAGCAAAAGTATTTTGGTTCTTTTTGTTCACAAAAAGAACCCCTTCCCTTCCCACCCCTCCTTGCGCCAACCTCTCTCCCAAAATCCGAGGGGAAATGACATGAGCGAACCAGTATTCATCCTTGGCGGCGCGCAGACCGATTTCGCCCGCGTGTTCTCCCGCGAGGGCAAGGACATCTCCGACATGATCGCCGAGAGCGTCCACACCGCGCTCGCCCAGGCGCAGATTCTCCCCGCGGAAATCGAGAGCATCCATGTCGGCAACGCCTTCGCCGAGCTGCAGCGCAGCCAGGCCCATCTCGGCTCCATGGTCGCCCAGGTGGTGCCCGAGCTCTACGGCATCCCCGCGATGCGCCATGAGGGCGCCTGCGCCTCCGCCTCGCTCGGCGTGCTGACCGCGATGGCCGAGATCGAGGCCGGGCGCTACGACTGCATCCTCGTGGTCGGCGCCGAGGAGCTGAAGAACCTGCCGGGCGACGTCTCCTCGGCCAACCAGAACGCCGCGGGCTGGCAGGGCCATGAGGGCATCGAATGCCGCTTCCTCTGGCCCGCCGTGTTCGGCCGCCTCTCCGGCGTCTACGCCGAGCGCTACGGGCTCGACCGCCGCCACCTCAATCGCATCGCCGAGATCAACTACGGCAACGCCAAGCTCAACCCCAACGCGCAGACCCGCAAATGGCGGTTCGACCCGCTGGCCTTCACCGATGACGACGAGGCCAACCCCCTGATCGAACCCGGCACCCGCCGACAGGATTGCGGCCAGATCACCGATGGCGCCGCCTCCATCGTGCTCGCCTCCGGCCGCTTCGCCGCCGAGCACGCCAAGCGCACCGGCCGCAGCCTCGAGGCCACGCCGCGCATCCAGGGCTGGGGCCACCGCAACGGGTCCCTGCGCTTTCTCGACAAGGTCGAGCGCAGCAAGGGCGAGGACTACATCTTCCCCCATGTCCGCCAAACCATCACCGACGCCTGGAAGCGCGCCGGCATCGCCGACGTCCACGCGCTCGATGCCATCGAGACGCATGACTGCTTCACCTCGACCGAGTACATGGCGATCGACCATTTCGGCCTCACCGCCCCCGGCCAAAGCTGGCAGGCGGTGGAGGACGGCTCGATCGCCCTCGGCGGCAAGCTGCCGGTGAACCCCTCCGGCGGCCTCATCGGCGGCGGCCATCCCGTCGGCGCCACCGGCGCCCGCATGCTGCTCGATGCCTGCCGCCAGGTGACCGGCCAGGCCGGCCCCTATCAGGTGGAGGGGGCCAAGCGGGTCGCAACGCTGAACATCGGCGGCTCGCTCGGCACGGTCGTCAGCTTCGTCGTTGGCGTCGGGGGCTGAGCCGCGGCGTCATCCAGCCAAGCCCGGCCAGCGCGGCGGCGAACATGCCGAACGAGGCCGGCTCGGGCACATCCTGCACCACCAGGTCGAGCTGGCTCGCCACGGTCACCGCGGCGATGGTGGCGACCGCGCCGCCCCCCACCGCGCAGCGCCACTGGTTGGCGGCAAGCCCGGCGCAACTGGCGCCGTTGACCGCGAGGCCGACGAAATTGCCGGAGATGCTGCTGTAGTCGTCGATCAGGTCGAACGTGTCGCCCTTGGAGAGGGCGTAGCCGCCAGTCAGATCGAGCGCGAGCCCGCCCGCCAGCGTCACCGCCCCCGTCACCGACAGCCCGCCATACTGGCCGGTGGCGGCGCCGGCGGCCAGCACATCGAAGGTCCCGCTGCTCAGGCTCACCGCGCCGGTCACGAGATGGCGCGCGGACATCCGCAGCACCCCGGTGGTGCTCATCGTCCCGGCGCCGCCGTTCACGTTGACGTCCTGATCCAGCATTTGGTTGCCGGTCAGCGCCAGATTGCCGTTGCTGACGGTGATCGCCCCGTTGGTCAGCGTGCCGAACACCAGCCCGCTGCCGCCTGAAATGGCGAGGTTCTGGTTCTGCACGGTCACGTTGCCGCTCACCGTGCCGGTATTGGTCACCGCGCCGATCGCCGCCCCCGCCCCGCCGCTGTAGATCGCGGTGGCGCTGGAGATGGTGCCGCTATTGACCAGCGGCCCCACCGTGCCGCCGCTGTTGCTCACCCCGTAGCGCGTGCCGGTGATGCTGGCGCCGTTGTTGAGCCCGCCCAGCGTGGCACCGGAGAGCCGGATGCCGAAACTGCCGCCACTCACCACCCCGGTGTTGGACAATGTCGTGATGCTGCCGCCATTCTCCCGCAGCCCCGCGGTGCCGCCGATGATGCTGCCGGTATTGGTGACGCTGCCGAGCGTCCCCCCGGTATTGATCACGCCATAGCCGCCGGAGCGGATGGTGCCGGAATTGGTCAGCGTGCCGACGCTGCCGGTATTGCTGAACCCGCTGACCGTGCCCTTGCCGGTCGCGGTCACGTTGCCGCCGTTGGTGAACTGGGTGATGGTCCCGGCGCTGCTCACCCCCGTGCTGCCGCCGGTGATCGCGCCGGTGTTGGTGAGCGTGCCTAGCGTATAGGCCACAACCGCCACCCCTCGGCCGCTCGCCGTCACGCTACCGGCATTGCCCACCGACGTCTCGCCGCACGCGGTCAGGTCGATCCCATTGGCCGAGCCGCTGACCGTCCCGGTCCCGGTGATGGTGATGCTCCCGCCATCGGCGGTCACCGGCCCGGTCACCCCTGTGCTGACCGACTGGCTCGACGGCGTGCAGGCCGCCTCCGCCGCCCACGGCAGCACCACGCCGAGCAGCGCCATGATGGACACCCCGCCGCGCAATGGCGGGTGCCTCAAACGTTCGGGCGCGGGTAAGCCAATGATCGGTGTCACGGGAATTGTCGACCTCCGGCCACAACTCTGTCACGTTTTGTTTATTTTTGTCAAGCGCGGGCCGATTCGGTCGCAATTGCGACTCAAGTGGCGCAATTTGAGACGTCACTCGTCGAAGACGGTGAGCTGGAAGGGTGTTCTTTTTGTGAACAAAAAGAACCAAAAAAACTTTCTGGTCCATCCATGCCGTTGGCGTACACCCCGCGGTTAGTCGGGAGCGGTAAACACCAGGTGGATAAAAGTTTTTTGCTTCTTTTTTTCCATAAGAGAAGCGCTTCCCTACCCTAAACCCGCCAATACCTTGAGTTCCGCCTGCGGCCGCGCCCCGTAATGGCTGATCACCTCCGCCGCCGCCACGCTGCCCAGCCGCCCGCAGTCCGCCAGCGGCTTCCCGGCGGTCAGCCCGGCGAGGAATCCGGCGGCATAGGCATCGCCCGCCCCGGTGGTATCCACCACCGTCGTCGGCACCGCCGCCACCTCCGCGGTCTCGCCGCCGCGGATGATCAGGCTGCCCGCCTCGCTGCGCGTCAGCGCCGCCAGCGCCACGTCGCGCCGCGCCCAGGCGGCGGCCTCCGCGAAGGTGTTGGTCTCGTAGAGCGCGGTGATCTCCGCCTCGTTGGCGAACAGGATATCGACATGCCCGTTCACCAACTCGCGGAACGCCGCGCGATGGCGATTGACGCAGAACGCGTCCGACAAGGAGAGCGCCACCTGCCGGCCCGCCGCATGCGCGGCCTTGGCGGCACGGCGAAACGCGGCCTGCGCCTCCGGGGGGTCGAACAAATAGCCTTCGAGGTAGGTGACCGCGGCACTGGCCACCAGCGCCTCGTCCACATCCGCCTCGCCGAAGCTGACGCAGGCCCCGAGATAGGTGTTCATCGTGCGCTGCCCATCCGGCGTCACCATGATGAGGCAGCGCGCGGTCGGCGCGCCCTCCCGCCGCGGGCCGGTGGGGAAATGCACCCCCACCGCGCCGATATCGTGGCGGAACACCCGGCCAAGCTGGTCATCGGCGACCTTGCCGAGATACGCCACCTTCGCCCCCAGCATCGCCGCCACCGCGCAGGTATTGGCCGCCGACCCGCCCGAGGTCTCCGCCGCCGGCGGCATCGCCGCATACAGCGCATCCGCCGTCGCGGTATCGATCAGCGCCATCGCGCCCTTGTGCATGTCGTGGCGCGACAGGAACGCCTCATCGACCGGGGCGACAACGTCAACAATGGCGTTGCCGATGCCGAGGACATCGTAGCGGGGAGCGGTCATGTATGGGTCCTCAATCGCGGTCGATATGGGAATGGTGCTTGGTGTCACGCATGCCGGCGTAGACGATGAGCGAAATCAGCACCAGCGCGGTGACGTACCAGTAGAAGCCGCTCTCCATCCCCTGGTCCTTGAACCACAGCGCGATATAAGGCGCCGTGCCGCCGAACAGCGACACCGCCACCGCATAGGGCAGACCGACGCCCAGCGCGCGGATGCCGGCGGGGAACAGCTCGGCCTTCACCACCGCGTTGATCGAGGTATAGCCGGAGACCACCACCAGCGCGATCAGCACGATGGCAAGCGCCGTCATGTAGTCTCGCGTGCCGGACAGCCAGGTCAACAGCGGCACGGTGAGCAGCGTGCCGGCGATGCCGAAGAACATCAGCACCGGACGGCGGCCGATGCGGTCGGACAGCGCGCCGAACAGCGGCTGCATCGCCGCGTAGAGCAGCAGGCTGATGAAGGAAATCTGCGTCGCCTGATCGCGCGAGAGCTTCACGGTGTTGACCAGGAAGGTCGGCATATAGGTGGTGTAGGTGTAGAACGCGGTGGTGCCGCCCATGGTGAGGCCGAACACCAGCAGAATCTCGCGGGGATGGCGCAGCAGCGCGGGAAGCAGCGCCGGGCGGTCCTTCTGCGCCTGCACCTTCGCGAAGGCCTCGGTCTCCTTCAGGTTGCGCCGCAGCCACAGCCCGAACAGGGCGCAGGCGGCGCCGATGAAGAAGGGGATGCGCCAGGCCCAGGCCTCGAGCTGCGGCGCGGTATAGACCTGCTGCATCACCAGCAGCGTCGCGCTGCCGAGCAATTGCCCGCCGATCAGCGTAACATATTGAAAGGACGAGTAGAAACCACGATGACGCGACACGGCGATTTCGCTGAGATAGGTCGCGGACGCGCCATATTCGCCGCCCAGCGAAATCCCCTGCACCAGCCGCGCGGCCAGCAGCAGCAGCGGCGAGAAGATGCCGATCGACTCATAGGTCGGCGCCAGCGCGATCATCAGCGAGCCGAAGCACATCAGCACCACCGAGAGCGTCAGCGCCGCCCGCCGCCCGGCCCGATCGGCATAGGCGCCGAGCACCCACCCGCCGACGGGGCGGATCACGAAGCCGATCGCATAGATCCCGAAGGCGTTCAGCAACTGAACCGTCGGGTCCTTGCCGGGGAAAAACGCCTTGGCAAAATAGAGCGCGAAGAAATTAGCCGACATTTCCCATATGCCCGGCCCATCCGGACATCTTGGATGAACCATAACCGCGGTTCCCGGCGGCGAGCAATACCGGCGGCCCCGTGACCGCGGTGTTCGCCACGTGACCGGCGCTGTGTTC
>CAIWAJ010000307.1:0-1943 GCA_903910565.1 uncultured Rhodospirillales bacterium | reverse complement strand
GAGCATGAATACACCAAATGGGGCGTGCGGGACCTGCTGCTGGCCGAGGCCGCCGACATCGTGCAGGCCGATGGCGCGCGCGCCGGCGGCTACACCGAAATGCTGAAAATCGCCGCGCTCACCCAGGCCTGGAACGTGAAATTCGCGCCGCACGCGATGGAGAACATCCATCTGCATTTGGTGGCCGCGACCCACAACGCACTGTTCCTCGAACGCCTGAAGCTGTTCGAGCCGATTACCGAGTTGGTGTTTCTGGATGCGCCGAAGCCGGTGGATGGGATGATGACCATTCCGGATCTGCCGGGGCTTGGGTTGGTGTTGAATATGGATTTCATTCGGGAGAATGATGAGGCGTAAGGAAGCGCGTTCTTTTTGTGAACAAAAAGAACCAAAAAAACTTCATCCGGGCAGGCCGGGTGCGTTCCCACTCGCTCACCAGGCCCGGCGTGACGTTGAGGTAGCGGGCGAACACCGCCTGGCGGGCCCCTTCGCGATCGCGCAGGGCGCGGGACAACGGGGGGCTAGCGGAACAGGACGGGGCGTTTCGGCACGTAGATCGCCACCGCTACGACGGCGGCCGACAGCATGGCGGCGGTGACCAGGAAGACCCAGTGCAGGCCGAAGGCGGCGCCGACCGCGCCGCCGGTGATGGGGCCGAAGGAATTGCCGAGGAAATAGGCGGATTGGGTGAGGCCGAAGGTGTAGCCGCGGGAGTCGGGCGAGGTCATCTTGGCGATCAGCGTGTTGGTCATCGGCACGATGGCGCCGACGAACATGCCATCGCCGAAGCGCTCGGCGACGAAGACCCAGTAGCTGTCGGTGAAGGCTTGCGGGGCGGTGGCGAGCGCCGCGCCGGCGATGGCGATCAGCAGGACTTTGCGTTCGCCGATCCGGTCGGACATGCGGCCGAGCAGGGGGACGGCGACCACGCCGGCGATGCCGGAGGCGGAGAAGGCGAGGCCGGAGAGGGTGGCCAGGTCAGGCCGGGAGCCGATCATCTCCTGGATGAAGATGGTGACGATGGGGGCGATCGCCTGCACGCCGAATTGGGAAAGCAGCAGCACCATCACCAGCGCGGCCATCGCCGGCGCGCGGGTGAGCTGGCGCAGGCCGGTGAGCATGGAGGGGCGGGATTTCACCTCGGCGGGGCGGGTGAAGCGTTCGGGCACCATGAACCAGCACAGCACAAACGAGACCAGGGACACGCAGCCGGCCACGAAAAAGGGCTGGCGGTAGCTGCCGGTGGCATCGGCCAGAATGCCGCCGATCAGCGGGCCGATGAGGTTGCCGACGGTCTGCCCGGTGGACATCCAGCCGAGCGAGGAGCCGAGCTTGCCGGCCGGCACCTGGGTGGTGACCAGCACGATGGCCGCGGAACTGAAGCCGGCCAGGCCGCCCATCAGGATGCGCAGGCCGAGGAGATGCCAGGGCGATTGGGCGAGGCCCATGAGGATGGTGATGACGCCGATGGAGAAGGCCGCCCGCAGCACCATCGGCTTGCGGCCGTAGATATCGGACATGCGGCCCCAGATGGGGGCGGCGAAGGCGGCGATGAAGGAGGTGACGGAGGCGAGGCCGCCCGACCACAGATCGAGCGCGGTAATGCTGGTGACGCCGACTTCCGGCAGGAAGAGCGGCATGATCGGGCTGAGGATGGTGAAGGACAGCGACATGATGAGCTGCACGCTCACCATGGCCCACAACGTCACCCGCCAGTTTGGGGAGACGCCATCTTCGTTCGGTTCCGCTGGCGCCTCGGCCATGCCAGACGTTGTCCTTGCATCATATCCGGAGCGCAGGATCGGCGCGGCGGCGGTGCGTGTAAAGCCCCGGCACTGGGAGGCTGAGGCGCTTCAGCCGGCTTCGGCGAAGACCAGGCGGCGCACTCGCCGCGCCTTGGAGGGCACGGCGGCGTAGAGGTCCTTGCTGGCCTCGGTGAGGAT
>CAIWAJ010000306.1:0-1991 GCA_903910565.1 uncultured Rhodospirillales bacterium | reverse complement strand
CTCCTCACCGTCACCGATACCGGCTTCGGCAAGCGCTCGAGCGCCTATGAATACCGCGTCACCGGTCGCGGCGGCCAAGGCATCACCAATATCACGCTGACGCCGCGCACCGGCAGTGCGGTGGCCGCGACCTTCCCGGTACGCCCTGGCGATGACGTGATGCTGGTGACCGATGCCGGCCGCCTGATCCGTGTGCCGGCTGACCAGGTGCGCATCACCGGCCGCGCCGCCCAGGGCGTGACTATCTTCCGCCTGGATGCGGGCGAGCGGGTGACGAGCGTCTTCCCGGTGATGGATGACAGCAGCGACGACGGGGCCGCCGAACCCGATGCCGGCGACACCGGGCCATCTCCTGCCTCGGGGGAACAAAGGGACGGAAATGACTGAACGCGTGCGCAAGGCGCTGTACCCGGGAACCTTCGACCCGATCCATAATGGCCATCTCGACATCATCGGCCGCGCCGCCAAGCTGGTGGATCATCTGGTGATCGGGGTGGCGACCAATATCGGCAAGGGGCCGCTATTCACCCTCGACGAGCGGGTGGATCTCGTGCGCTCCGAATGCGCGGATATCAGCGGCAGGACCGGCGCCAAGATCGAGGTTCTGCCGTTCGACACCTTGCTGATGACGTTCGCCAGCAAAATCGGCGCGATCATGATCGTGCGCGGGCTGCGCGCGGTGTCGGATTTCGACTATGAATTCCAGATGTCCGGCATGAATGCCCGCCTCAACCCGGACGTGGAGACGGTGTTTCTGCCGGCCAGCGAGCGCCAGCACTTCATCTCGTCGCGCTTCGTCAAAGAGATCGCCATTCTCGGCGGCGATATCACCTCCTTCGTTCCTGCCACGACGCTGGAGCGGGTGCATGCCCGCCTTCAGCAGCGTTGACCCTCAGCGGAGATCCGTCCATGCGTCGCCGCACCCTGCTCGCTTCCCTTGTCGCAACCCCTGTTCTGGGACATGCCATGTCTGCTTCCGCCGCCACCGCCGACCCCGAAAACACGCTCTACCTCGAGCTCAAGGATGGCCGCGTGGTCATCCAGCTGTTCCCCGACGTGGCACCCAAGCATGTCGCCCGCGTGAAAGAGCTCGCTCTCGCTAAGTTCTATGACGGTATCGTGTTCCACCGCGTGATCGAGGGCTTCATGGCCCAGAGCGGCGACCCCACCGGCACCGGCATGGGCGGCAGCAAGCTCGGCAACGTGCCGGCCGAATTCACCCGCGCGAAACACTTCCTGCGCGGCACTGTAGGCGCCGCCCGTTCGCAGGACCCCAACAGCGCGGACAGCCAGTTCTTCATCATGTTCGCGGCCGCCTCGCACCTCGATGGCCAGTACACCATCTGGGGCCAGGTGACCTCCGGAATGGATCTAGTCGACAAGATCAAGCGCGGCGCCGGCGGCAGCGGCACCGTTAGCAACCCCGACAAGATCGTCTCAATGCGCGTCGCCGCTGACGTCAAGGAGTGATCTGCCCCGGGCAGGCAAGACGAACCAGCCGTGCGCACAAAGGATATTGACCGCGCGGCCGGTATGGCTTTGAATCCCCGCTCGGTCATGGGATGGGCCCGTAGCTCAGCTGGTAGAGCACGAGACTTTTAATCTTGGGGTCCCGGGTTCGAGTCCCGGCGGGCTCACCAATCTTCCCAATGACTTACGATGTCGATGCCAGCCTCTAGAAATTGCCCAGTTGAGTTTGCGGACCCGCTGCGGACCTCACGGACCGGTTTTCTATCAAGCGGGACCGTTGGAGCAAGCCGGCGGGACCGTTGGAGCAAGCCGGGGGGGGGGCGATTCGGGTTCGTGGGTACGGCCAGACCTGCGCCGCGTCGCGACCATGTTGGGTCCGACGCTTTGGCGAACTGGCGCCACCTCGCGGCCCCGCGCCGAAAAAATTTCGTTCGGACTTTCGCCCTTCTGATATGATCGCCGCGGCCCTTCAGAGGTTCCTGCGTGCGCACACAACGGCCTGACGTTCTTTTCCCAATCGG
>CAIWAJ010000305.1:0-8598 GCA_903910565.1 uncultured Rhodospirillales bacterium | reverse complement strand
ATCTCCCCCAAACGCGCCGCCTTGACCATCGTTCCAACCCGCCCTGCGATGAAACGCAGCATCTACGGGACAGCCGCGAATCGGGGCTAGATCAGGCTGAATTGAAATGAGGGGATTCGTGAGCCTCCGGGCAACTCCGAAGCAAACGGATAAAAGTCTTTTTGCTTCTTTTTCTTCAGAAAAAGAAGTGCTTCCTTGCTTTAAAAGAATCTCTGTACCTGCACCGTCGCACTCGCCGCCCCCTTCAGGCTGCCGTGCTCGCTGCGCGGCGGCCCGAAATTCCCGGTGAGATAGGCCCCGGCGGTCCAGGCGCGATCGATGTTCCACGTCGAGGAAACCTGCGCCATCGCCGAGCCGTCATCGAGGTTGATGAAGCTCAGCGCGGTGAGGTCGATGTCCCGCGCGATCGCGTCCGGCAGATTGCCGCGCAGGAACAACTGCTGGCGCGCGGCGGGCATCTGCTGGTCGGCCGCGTAGGCCCGCAGATACCACATCTCGCCGGCCAGCAGCGGGGAGGAGCGGCCGAGCGCATACCAGCGCCGCCAGTCCGTCCGCGACAGGCCGGCCTCGTGGAACAGGTATTCGACGTTCACGGTCAGCTTCGAATCCCCGGTCCAGGAGAACCCGGCCGCGAGATCATTGCTGAACCTGGCGCCGGTGCCGGAGGGCGGCAGCACCGGCACCCCGGCCGGCAGCGTCCCGGTGCGCAGGCCATAGGCGACGGCCTCGGCGATCAGGCTTTGCGCCGCGCCGCCGGACCACTCGGCATAGGCCACCACGCGCTGCCCGATCGGGGCGGAGATGTTGCCGCCAACCCGCATCCGCTCGCCGTCCTTCATCACCAGCAATTCGGGCGCGACATCGCCGATATCGATATGCAGGGTTGCGAGCATCCGTTCGGTCGCATTGGTGCGGTCGAGATGCGGATCGAGCGGCGCGGTGCTGGCCTGGCCGATTCGCGTGGGGTCATAAAGGCGCGGCGCATAGGCGAGGCTCACCGTGCCCCAGTCGGCGATGTGCTGGGTGCGGATCATTGCCGTGCCCAGCCGGTTCTCCCGCAGGGCCGATGGGTCGACGCTGGCCTGGTCGACCGCCGAACGGGCGCGGAAGAAATCGGTCGGGTTGAAGCCGAGCGCCACCCCATTGCGCAGGTTGATCCGCCCGGCTTCCACATAGGTCCGCGCCGCCGGCTCCCAGGTGACGTAGGCCTCGCGCAGATCATTGCTCGCCGCACGCCCCTCGCCGAACACCTGGCCGTCCCTGGCGAAGACGCTGATCCGGTCGGACAGCGTCACCGCGACATCGTGCCCGAGGTCCCACTGCCAGCGGCCGTCGAGGCTGGTGCGCAGCTGATAACGCGCGGGGGTGGCGCCGGGCTGCGGCACGACCATGCCACCGCGCAGCCCGTTCATGCCGGCGGCGGTCTCGATGGCGAGCCGATCCCGTGCCACCGCGGCCGGCGGCGGGGCGGCTGGGGCATCGTTGACGCCGGTCGGGATCATGTCGAGGTCGGTGTTTTCGTCGGCCAGGGCGGGGGCGGCCATGAGCAAGGCAAGGAGGAAGGCAAGCGGTTCTTTTTTGAAAAAAAGAACCAAAAAACTTTTATCCGTTTGCTTTGCGCTCTCCCGGGAGGGGGCGGAGCAACGGAATAAAAAGTTTTTGCTTCTTTTTTCAAAAAGAAGCGCTTCCTTCCTAACGCGGCTCATCCCTCGATTTTCAACCGCGGCAGGAAGTCGCGCTGGAACCATGCGTCCGGGATCTCCTGCGGCCGCATATCCGACGAGCCGACGGTGGTGACGAGCGCGCTGTCGACGGCGTCGATCAGGATGGTCTCGCTCGGGCGCTGCACGCCGAGTTGCTCGATGTATTTGCGATAATAGGCGATTTTCAGCAGCCGGCCGCTATCGGAGTAGAACTTGCCCTTCACCATCCTGTGCGTGCCCTGCTCCAGCCACATCTCGATCCGGCTGTAGACCGCGTCCGGCCCGCCGGTGAGGTCGAGATGCCAGCAGTTGCGGCTCTGGCGGTCGGCGTCTTGGATCGCCTCGGGGCCGACCATGGCGGCCTTGTAGTCACGCTGCATGTTGATGGTCAGCACGTCGCCGTTGGAGGCCTGGCCGGTCAAGCGCTGCTGTGGCGAAATGCGCACCGCGGCTTTCGAGGCCGGGTCGTAGAACCACAACGTGGAGCCGGCATAGAGCACCAGCTTGCCGGCATCGCGCGGCGGCTCGACGTAGCGGACCAGGTTGTTGAACTGCCCGGTCTTCTTGTCCTCGCGGGCGAACACCACCAGCACCACCTTGTCGCGCGGCCGCCCGCCGACATAGTCGGTGAGCGTGGACGTGACGCGGAAGGGCTGGCCCGGATTGCGGATGGCATCCGCGGCGGCGACCATCGCCTGCGGCGCGATCGGGGCGGTCTGTGCCAGCGCCGGCGCGGCGGCGAGCAGGGCGGGGGCGGCGAGGAAGGTGCGGCGATGCATGTCTCTGCTCCTACACGTGACGCAGCGCGTCGACCACCGGCAGGCGGGCGGCGCGGTTGGCGGGCAGCAGGGCGGCGAGCGTGGTCATCACCATCAGGCCCAGCCAGATGCCGGCATGCAGCTTCCACATCCCATCCACCATCACCGCCAGCGGCGAGGGGGCGGACTGGCCGGGCGGCATCCAGGTGAGGCCGGAGCGGTTCACGATCATGGCGATCCCGATGCCGATCAGCAGGCCCGCGCTGGCCCCGATGGCGCCGAGGATCCAGCCTTCGAGGAGAAACTGCCGGCGTATCCCGCCCCGGCGCAAGCCGATCGCCCGCGCGGTGCCGATTTCCGCGGTGCGTTCCATCACGCTCATGCTCATGGTGTTGACCACGGTGAACAGCACGATCACCCCCATGATGGCGGCGATGAAAGTGAAGATCGCGCCGAACATGCCGGTCACCTGGCCGTAGAAGGGCGAGATCTCGATGAAGTCACGCACTTCGAGCGGCAGGTTCCTGGTGCGGATGAGCTCCGCGATGCGCGCCTTGGCGGCCGGCATGTCGGCGGTGCTGTGGAGCTGCAGCACGATGGCGATCGCCCGTTTCTCGCCGCGGCCGTAGAGGAGCTGCTGGGCGAGGTCGAAATGCATCAGCACCATGGCATCGTCGAGTTCTTTGACGCCCTGGCGGTCGGCGCGGGTGACGACCATGTTGATCACGTTCGGCGCTCCGCCGGCGGTGGCGGCCAGCAGGTCGATATGCGGGCGGGTGTCGACCGGCTCGGCGTTGGCGGATTTTTCGCTGTCGGCCAGCGCGGCGATGTCGGTCGAGACGGGTGTGTCCAGCTTCTCCTTGGCTTGCGGCGGCGGGCAGTCGCTGAGCTTGAGCGCCTCGCACAGGCCGAGAATGCGGGCGAGACCGGTCCCGACGACCCCCTTGGTCGGGTCGGCAGCGTCGAGCCCCGAGTCGGCAGCATTGTTGTACGTGAGCTGATACGGGTTCCAGCGCCGCATGGTGTCGCGATCCTGCGGCACCACCCCGGCGCCCATGAAGGTGCGTGAGGCTTCAATCGCAAAATTGCCGGCGATGCCGAACAGCGAGACGGTGGGGGTCGCGACCTCGAGCATCGGCGCCAGGACCGGGTCCTGCTTCACCATGTCGAGCACCTGGGTATAGCCCTGCATGCCCCAGGCGGCGGGGTTGCCGGAGCCGAAGGTGAAGAATCCGTCGCGATAGATCGCGAGATGACCGGTGCGGCGCACGGTGTCGGTCTGCACGCCGAGGATGATGATGGCGACGAAGCCGCCGAACAGCACCATGGCGATGGCGCCCACCGCAATGGCGCCGATCGACATGACGGAGCGGCGGCGGTTGCGCAGAATGTTGCGGAAGGCGAGTTTGAACAGCATCACACCGCCTCCGCGACATGGTGGCCGACCAGTTTGCCGTCCCTGAGCGAGAAGGTCTCGTCGGCGTGGGACATCAGTTGCGGGTCGTGGGTGGAGAATACGAAGGACGTGTCGTGCTGGCGCTGAACGTCACGCATCAAGGCGATGATCGCGGCGCCGTTCGCGGAATCGAGGTTGGCGGTCGGTTCGTCGGCCAGCACGAGGGAGGGGCCTTTCACCAACGCGCGGGCGATGGCGACGCGCTGTTTCTGGCCGCCGGAGAGCTGGTTGGGCCGCTGGCGGGCCTGATCGGCGAGGCCGACCTGGTCGAGCATGGCCATGGTGCGCTCCCGGCGCTCGCGGGCCCCGAGACCGAGCAGGAGGAGGGGGTATTCAACGTTCTCGTAAGCGGAGAGCACGGGAAAGAGATTGAAGTTCTGGAACACGAAGCCGACCGCGCGAGCGCGAAAATCGGTCAACGCGTCATCGGAGAGTTCCGCGATCTTCTGCCCGGCGACCTCGACGCTCCCCTTGCTCGGGCGGTCGATGCAGCCGATCAGGTTGAGCAGGGTGGACTTCCCGCTGCCGGAGGGGCCAACGATCATCACGAAGCGGCCGCGCGGGATGTCCGCGGTGATCCCGGCGAGCGCGGTGACGCGCAGACCCTCCTCTTCATAGGTCTTCTCGACGGCATCGAGCCGTACGGCATGGGAGGGATCGGTCATGCGGGTCTTCCGATGTTGGGCAGGGCGTGGTACTGTTCGGTACCGTTCACCCTATGGTACCGTGCGGTACCGACGCAAGAGATAAAATGGCGACAGTAACCGCTCATACCGAACCGGAAGGCCTGTCGCAGCGGCAACGCATCCTGCAGGCGGCGATGACGCTGTTCATGGAGCGTGGCTACGCGGCGACCAGTACGCTGGCGATCGCCTCGGCGGCGAAGGTGTCCAAGCGGGACCTTTACGCGGCATTCGTCTCCAAGCGCGACATCCTCGCGGCCTGCGTGCGCAAGCGGGCCGGGGCGATGCAGGCACCGTTGTTGCTGGAGCGGCCTGCGAGCCGGGAGGAACTGACGGCGGTGCTGGTTCGCTACGGCGCCGGGATGCGGGACGGGGTGACCGATCCGCAAGTGATTGCGGCCTATCGGCTCGCGATCCTGGAGGTTCCGCACACCCCCGAAGTCGCACAGGCGCTGCACGAGGAGGGGCGGGTGGCGGCGTTTAATGCGGTGGTCGGGGTGCTCGGCGCGGCGCAGGCGGCTGGCGTGTTGCGGGCGGGGCCGGTGGAGCCGATGGCCGGGTTGTATTTGTCTTTGTTGATCGGCGATCTCGTCTTGGAGCACCTCCTGGGTTTCACCCAGCCGGATGGCGGCAGGGACGCGCGAAGTTGCGCGGAGTGGGCCACTGCGGCGCTGCTGGGGCTGTATGGCGTCTGAGCGCGGTCTATGGATGGCATAGAAACAATCGATTTGCTTTATGGGCCGGCGCGCGGCATCCCCTCCGCCATCATCCTCAGCGGGGACATCACCATGAGCTACGCCTATCGCCGCACCTATCGCGGCCCGATCCAGGCCGTGATTTTCGACTGGGCCGGCACCACCATGGATTTCGGCTGCGTCGCGCCGGCGGTGGTGTTCATCGAGGTGTTCAAGCGTGAAGGCGTACCGATCGACATGGCCGAGGCGCGTGGGCCGATGGGGGCGGCGAAGCGGGCGCATATCGCGCAGATCGCCGCCATGCCGTCCGTGCGGGAGCGCTGGATCAAGGTGCATGGCAAGGCGCCCGGCGAGGCGGATGTCGATCGCATGTATGCGGCATTCATCCCGTTGCAGCTCGATTGTCTGAGCCAGTATTCCGACCTGATCCCGGGCGCCCTGGAGACGGTGAACACGCTGAAGTCGCGGGGCATCAAGATCGGGTCCAGCTCGGGCTACAGCACCGAGATGATGGCGGTGAATATCCGCGATACCGCGCGGCATGGGTTCAGCGTCGATCTGTCCGTGTGTGCGTCGGACGTTCCGCACGGGCGGCCAAATCCGGATATGTGTCTCCTCAATGTCATCAAGCTCGGCATCACCACGGTCGAGGCCTGCGTGAAGGTGGATGATACGCTGACCGGCATCGAGGAGGGGCTCAACGCGGGGATGTGGAGCATCGGGGTGGCGATCTCCGGCAACGAGGTTGGGCTGTCGCACGCCGAGTGGGTGGCGCTTTCGGTGGCGGAACAGGCCAGGCATCGGGCGCGGGCTTATGGGCGGATGCAGCAGTGCGGGGCGCACTATGTGGTCGACAGCATCGCCGATCTGATGCCCTGCATCGATGACATCACCGCTCGCCTCGCGCGAGGCGAGCGGCCGTAGTCCGGGTCAGGCGTGGTTCCAATGGGCCTTCATGGCGGCGGCCATCGACTGGATCATGGTGCCTGAGGCCTTGATGAATTTCCCCATGGTGAAGAAGGCGTGCATGTGATCGGAGTAGTGCAGGGCGGTGACCTGCACGCCTTCGT
The DNA here is from genome assembly GCA_903910565.1 of uncultured Rhodospirillales bacterium. Taxonomy (GTDB): domain Bacteria; phylum Pseudomonadota; class Alphaproteobacteria; order Acetobacterales; family Acetobacteraceae; genus CAIYPH01. Next base: position 2,233 of record CAIWAJ010000305.1, on the reverse strand, counting down.
TTTCCAGGCGTTCGGCGAAGGCGCGGCCTTCGTCGCAGAGCGGGTCATGCGCGCAGGTGACGACGAAAGCGGGGGCGACGCCGGCCAGGCTGGCGGCGCGGAGCGGTGAAGCGCGCCAGTCGGTCTGTTCGGCCGATGTGTTGAGGTAGTGGTCGCGGAACCACTTCATGGTGGTGGTGGTGAGCAGGTAGCCTTCCACGATGCGGTCATAGGATGGGAAGACGGCGGCGAGGTCGGTCGCGGGGTAGACCAGCATCTGGTAGCCGATCGGCGGCAGGGCGCCGTCGCGCGACATGAGGGCCATGACCGCGGCGAGATTGCCGCCGGCGCTGTCGCCGCCGACGGCGATGCGGGCGGGGTCGATTTTCAGCTCGGTCGCGTTGGCGATGATCCAGGCGGTGGCGGCGGCGCTGTCGTCGACCGCGGCGGGGAATTTGTGCTCGGGGGCCAGGCGGTAGTCGACGGCGATGACGCAGGCGGCGGTGGCGTTGGCTAGTTGGCGGCAGACGACGTCGTGGCTGTCGAGATCGCCGATCACCCAGCCGCCGCCATGGTAGAAGATGAGGCAGGGTAGAATGGCATCGGCGCTGGTCCCGGCGCCGCGATAGAGGCGGAGCGGGACGCCGGCGCCGGTGAGGTCACGGCATTCGGCGACGTCGGGCGGCGGGTCCTGCATGACGGTGCGGGAGGCGGCGGAAGCGGCGCGGGCCTCGACCGGGGAGAGGGTGTAGAGGGGCGGGCGGCCGGCGGCCTTGATGAGGTCGAGCACGGTCTGGTCGTCGCGATGGAGTTTCATGGTTGTCCCTGCCGGATGTTGGCGGCAGCATTGGACGTGGGTGGCGGGGTGGTCAAGGGTAGGGAAGGAAGCGCTCCTTTTTTGAAAAAAAGGAGCAAAAAACTTTTGTTCGCTTGGTTGGTACCGCTCCCAGGGATCGGCGGAGTGTACGCCAACGGCATGGATGGACCAGAAAGTTTTTTTGGTTCTTTTTGTTCACAAAAAGAACGCCTTGAACTGTAAATTACTGATTTAAAGGAAATATTTATTAAGTTCGATATCGTAACAAAATGGACAAGCGCCAGCATCCGCGCCGAAAGCCCCAATGGGGCGTGGCCAGGGCGGTTCAGGCTGTGGCTCGGGTTGCGGCGTGAACGGTTGGTGGCTGGGGGGCGCCGGCACGGTGGCGCGGAGCGGCGTGGCGGCATGCGCGGGGGCGGTTTGAGCGCGGCGCGGGCGGGCGGTGGCGCTGCGGCGGGCGGAGTCCGGGCGTCGGGCGATTGTGAGGCGGGGCGCGCGGGGTGTGGATGTGTCGTGAGGGGCCGGGGTTTCGGGCGGGATGCCGGCGGCGAGGCGGTGCATCAGGGCGGCGAAATCGTGGCCGCGCTGTTGCATCTGCGCCCAAAACGCGCGGCCGCCGGGGAGGAAGCGCCAGAGCCAGGACGGGCCGGCGATGGCGGCGAGCAGGGCGCACACGACCTCCGCCAGACGGACCGCGGGATGCGGTTCGCCGGGGCGGGGTTGGGGGGATGTGGGCGCGGTGCTCATGACGGGATTTCACCTCGGCTGTGCCTTCGGCACGTTGGGGGGGGTGGGATTGTTATGTGCATCATATTAACGGATGAGTTATCGTCGCGCAAGGACAAAAATGCTCTGTGAGTGGTTTTTTTAACAAGGAGAGGCCCGAGAGGCGGTCTGTCTTTGAACGCGGCCCCAAAAAAGCTTATCCGCCTAGCCCCGGCGCTTCCAGCAGAAGCGCCGACGCCAGACGGATAAAACGTTTTTGCTTCTTTTTTTAAAAAGAAGCGCTTGTTTGCTTCCGCCGCCGTCTCAGGCGCCGGTGCCCTCGATGATGTCGCCGAACAGTTTCCAGCTTGCGCCATCCCACTTGGAGAGCTGCATCTGGCGGATCGGGTGGAAGTTTTTCGGCGTGGTGCTGGGCTGGATACCCGGCAGCAGGATATCGCACTCATGCGGTTGCAGGTTGCCGGCCTGGTGCATGATGTTTTCGCGCGAGAGGTCGTTGCCGCACTGCTTGAAGAGCTGGATCATGGTCTGGTCCAGGCCGTAGGCGGCGAGGTAGCCGCCATCGGTCTGGTCGGCGCCGGGCATGTATTTGTCCATCCAGGCGCGCCACTTCTTGATCCCGGGGTCGTTGGCCCAGGTCGGGTCGGTGGAGTCCTTGATGTAGGCGGAGGTGATGATGCCCATCGCCTTCTCCACGCCGGCCGGCTTGAT
>CAIWAJ010000304.1:0-10827 GCA_903910565.1 uncultured Rhodospirillales bacterium | reverse complement strand
GGCTTCTCGAAATGGCGGCGCAGCTTCATCTCACGGAAGATCCCTTCCCGCTGCATCTTCTTCTTGAGCGCCTTGAGCGCCTGATCGACATTGTTGTCACGAACGAGAACCTGCACTTGGCCGCCTACTCCTCTGCCCGGGCGCGCCCCGACGATCGGGGCGGCAAAAAGGGTCCGGAACGGACTGCCCGTACCGGAAGGCGGGCGCTATAACATGGCCGGACGGATCGCAAAACCCTCAATTCACGCCACAGGATCGCAGCAGCCATGGCCATACTGAAAATCGCCCGCATGGGACACCCGGTTCTCCTCCAAAAGGCCGAGCCGGTGGCGGACCCGACATCACCGGAAATCCGCAAGCTGGTGGCCGACATGTTCGAGACGCTCGACGACATCCAAGGCGCCGGACTCGCGGCGCCCCAGGTGCATGTGCCGCTCCGGCTGTTCATTTTCCGCATTCGCCCGGAGCGGGTGGGCGGCGACGTCGATGACCGGCCGATTGCCAACACCACGGTGATCAACCCGGTGCTGACCTTCCTCGGCGAGCAACGGCAGATCGGCTGGGAGGGTTGCCTGTCCATTCCCGGCCTGCGCGCCGCAGTGCCGCGCGCCTGGCGTATCCGCTACGAGGGGGTGGACACCGATGGCAACCCGGTTGTCGGCGAGGCCACCGGCGCCCACGCCGCCATCGTGCAGCATGAAGATGACCATCTCGACGGCATTCTCTACCCCATGCGTATGGCCGGTGCCGATTTCGCCCATTTCGGCTTCATCGACGACCTCGCCAAGGCCGGCCAGCCGGAATTCCGCCGCGCGGCGCCGATCGCATGACGGAGGCGCACGAGGCGGCCGTGCTGGCGGCGGTTTCCGAGGTGCCGCGCCTCGGCTGGGCGCTGGCCGCCGCCCGCGCCGAACCGCCATTCGCGGGCGCGGCGGACCTGCTGGCCGCATTCGCCGCCGTGACCGATCGCTGGATGACCGAGGACGCCGCCGCGGCCGACATGTCCGCCCTGCGCACCACCGGCAGAGTGCGCGCGGTGATCGCCCTGCGGCTTGCCCGTCTGGCGCCCTACCGTGCGGCGTTGCGCCGCGCGGCCGGGTTGCGCCTGCTGCCGCATTTGGCACAGGCGACGGCCCGCGCCGCCGCTGCGACGGTGGACGCGATATGGCATGCCGCGGGCGAACCGCTCGACGATGCCACCCGGCACACCAAACGAGCGACGCTGGCCGCCGTACTCGGGGCGACGATGCTGTTCTGGCTCCGCGCCGATGATGCCGCCACGCTGGCCTTTCTTGACCGGCGGTTGGCCGATGTCGGCAAGATCGGGAAAATTCGCGCCAGGTTCGGGAATATGGCCCAAGCCAAATCGTCACGCGCCTGACGGCTTCGTGGCGCTTGCCTTCGTGTCACGCGCAGCCTTCAATGCGCCATAACCAAATTGGGGGACCTCAACATGCGTAAGCTTATTCTTGCCGGCATCCTCGCCGCTTTCGGTTTTGCCGGCGCCGCACAGGCGCAGACCGCCGATGCCGCGATCGCCGCGCGCAAAGCCGGAATGGACCTGCTGGCGTCCGCCACCGGCGCCGTGAAGCGCACGGTCGACGCCAAGGCCACCGAGGTGAAGCCGCTCAAGGGCACCGCCGAAGCGATGGCCGCCTGGGCCGCCGCGTTCCCAGGCCTGTTCGTCGCCGGCTCCGACAAGGGCGCCACCAAGGCCACCGCCGAGGCATTCTCCGACAGTGCCGGTCTGCAGAAGGCCGCAATGGCCCTCAATGCCGCCGCGTTGAAGCTTGCCGCCGCCGCCGATGCCAATGATGCCGCCGCCTTCGCGGTTGCGTTTGGCGAGGTCGGTGGTGCTTGCGGCGGGTGTCACCGGACCTATCGCCAGCGCTGACCCAGGCTTACCGGCAACACCCGGGTGGCGCCGAGCCGCCCGGGTGTTTTCGTGCCTGCTCCAGCACGCCTAGCCTGCCAGCCGCCGTTTCAGCGGTAGCAGGCCAGAAAGGCAGTCGAGGGATTGGCGATATCGCCGATTTCCGCGGCCCCGCGATCGGGTGACGTGCTTGCCGCGCGCCAGGGCTGCAGGCCCTGCTCCGACAGAAATGCCAGGGCCTCGCTGGCCTTGACCGCGAAATTGATGTTTTGCGGAATGTCGCCGCCGGTCATCTGCGCCACCCGCGCGGCGTTGAGCTTGCTGGTAACAATGCCGACGACGTTGCCCTGCGAATCGAGCAATGGCCCCCCGGAATTGCCGGGCTGCACGGGCGCGCTGATCTGGAAGTGGAGCGGATTGTCCCGCAGGCCCGACAGGGCGCTGATATTGCCGGTCGTCAGCGTCGGGCCGGAGGAGAGCAGGCCGGTGAGCGGGAAGCCGTAGGTCACCACCTGATCGCCCCGGCGCACCGGCGGCGTCTCACGGAAGGAGAGCGGCGGGCCGAAGCCATCCGGCACGGAGAGGATGGCAAGGTCGCGCCGTGCATCGGCGGGCCCGATGCGGGCGGGCACCGTCTGGCCGGCGGAGTTGCGCGCGGTCATCCGCGTGCAGCCCTGAACCACATGGGCATTGGTCAGCAGGCGGCCGGGGGCGACGACGAAGCCGGTGCCGGTCGCGTTGGGGCGGCCGCCGGGCGCCGGGGCGGTACGCGGCGCCGGCGCCTCGTCCGCACCGAGCGGTGGGGGCTTGGCGGCGGCGGCGGGGAAGGCCACAAGGGCGAGGAGCAGGATCGCGCGGCGCATGATGGGCCTATGTGGCTCGGGCGGGGTGTGGATCAATGGGGCATCACTCTGAGCAGGGGACTCGGCATGAAAGGCATGTTCATCGACGCAGGCACGGAGCTCGCCGACGTCTATCACCAGGTTGTCCTCCCCGATGATCCGCCGGTGACGCTCAACCCGGCCGGCGATGTGGCGCCCGGGGACATTCCGGCGCTGCTGGCCGGCATGGATTTCGTGCTCAACGATCATACCCAGATGCCGACGGCGACAATGCGGCAATGCGTGGGCCTCAAGCACGTTATTTTCCTCGGCACCGGCGCGCGCAGCTACATGAACCCCGACGAACTCGCGGAACTCGGTATCTCCGTCCACATCATCAAGGGCTATGGTGACACGGCGGTGGCCGAGCACGCGATCGCGCTGATGTGGGCCGCCGCGCGCGATATTGCCTTCATGGAGCGCGGCGTGCGGACGGGCGGCTGGCCTCGCAGCGAGGGCATGCAGTTGACCGGCAAGACCATTGGCCTGCTCGGCTTCGGTGGCATTGCCGCCGAGGTGGCACGGATCGCCGCGGGATCGGGCATGCGGGTGCTGGCGTGGAACCGGACGCCGCGCACGGCGCCCAACGTGACGTTCGTGGACCTCGATACCCTGCTCGCCGAGAGCCATGTGTTGAGCGTGCATCTGCTGCTGAACGACGAAACCCGTGGCTTCCTCTCGGCTGAACGTATCGCGCGCATGCGGCCAGGTGCGCTGCTGATCAACACCGCCCGCGGCGCGGTGATTGATGAGGCGGCAATGATCGCGGCCCTGCGCAGCGGCCATATTCGCCATGCCGGCCTCGATGTGTTCGACGTTGAGCCACTGCCGCCAGGCCATGAGCTGGCAACGCTCGACAACGTCACGCTCACGGCACACAGCGCCTTTCGAACGCCGGAGGCCAGCGAGACGCTGATACGGCGCGCGCTCGATATTGCCCGCGGGGTTGCCGGGATCGCGCCGCCCGGGTGAGGTGTCCCGCCGTCAATCTCCGGTGAAACACGCGCGATTTCGGTGAGTTAACCCGGCCAACCCCGGAGGATCGATTGGTTCGCCGGGCCTTGCGTGGCAGCATCGCCGTGGCCGAGCGGAGGGGGCCGCGAGATGGTGACGATTCCGGCGGGCCCGACGAGCTACACCCTGAGCGCCAGCGGCGTCACCGCCACCAACGCCGGTTCCCGCGGTGGCGTTACCTTGTATGGCGTCACCGTCATCGGCACCAATGACACCGTCATCAACACCGGCACGCTCCTGGGCAACCAGGCCGGCATCTCGCTGCTCGGCATCAACGACAGCGTCACCAACCAGGCCGGCGGATACATCCATGCCAGCGGCTCGGGCGGTTTCAACGGCGTGCTGTTTCCTGCTGCCAGCGGCTATCCCGGCCTCGTCGTCAACGCCGGTCGTATCGCCGCGGGGCCGGCGGGGACCGCGGTGGTCGAGGGGTACGGGGGCACGGTCATCAACCTCAGCACGGGAACGCTGAGCGGGTCCGGCATCTATATCGCCAACGCGGCCGGCACGGTGGTGAATTCCGGCCTCATCCAGGGCGGCAGCCGCTATGGCGCCATCGCGCTCTATGCCGGCGGCAGCGTCACCAATTTCGCCGGCGGCCGGATCGTCGCGGGGGCGGGGACCTACGGGATTCTCGTCACCGGTGGCGCGGGGACGATCACCAATGCCGGCACGATCGCCAGCGCCTTCGCCGGTGTGCCCGCCGTCACCTTGCCGGCCGGTTACGCGAACCGGCTGATCTGGCTGCCTGGCGGTGTGGTGAGCGGCACCATCGATGGCGGCAATGCGCCGGGTTCATCGGCCGTCACAACCCTGGAGCTCGGTGCCGCGGCTGATACCGGAACCCTGACCGGTCTCGGCACGGCGATCATCAATATCGGGAGTGTCACGCTCGATCCCGCCGCCAACTGGGTGCTCGCTGGCAGCAACACCCTGGACCCTCAGAGCACGCTGACCGACAGCGGAACACTCACCAATATCGGCATGCTCGTGAATAACGGGCGGATCGAATTGGGCGCCGTTCCGTTCGACGCGGGCAGTGTCTCGGGCACCGGCACCATCGCGTTCGGAGCCGCGGGCGGTGAGGTGGTGGCCTTGGCAGGGGCGACCACCAACACGCTTGCCAACGTGACGATCGGGCAGACCATCGCGCTGCTCGATACGGTCGTCACCGATCTCAGCCTCCTCGCCGGGAACCGGCTGCGGCTGACGCTCATCGACAGCACCACCATCGACCTGCAACTCGACCCCGCCCAAAACTTCGACGGCGCCTTTTTCAACCACAGCAGCCGGGGTGCCGATAGCCTCATCACCGAGAGCACGCTTCCATGCTTCGCGCAGGGCACCAGAATACTAGGCGTAGGAGGCGAGGTGGCGGTCGAGGAACTCGCCATCGGCGACGAGGTGATCACAGCGTGGGGCGCGACGCGCCAGATCATCTGGCTCGGCCACCGCAGGGTTGATTGCGCGCGGCACAACGCGCCGCCTGACGTTTGGCCCATTCGCATCGACGCCGGCGCATTTTCCCCCGGCGTCCCGCGCGCCACCCTCCGGCTCTCCCCGGACCACGCCGTGTGGATCGACGGCTTGCTGATCCCGATCCGCTACCTCGAGAACGGCACGACCATCCGCCAGGAGCCCGCCGCCACGGTCACGTATTGGCACGTCGAGCTCGATGCGCATGACGTGCTGCTCGCCGAAGACCTCCCATGCGAGTCCTATCTCGATACCGGCAATCGCGGCGCCTTCGCCAATGCCGATGGGCCGGCGCAGATGCATCCTGATTTTGCCCTCCGTGTCTGGGCGGCGCGGTCCTGCGCGCCGCTCGTTGTCGCTGGTGCGGAGCTCGCCGCGGCCCGGCTGCGCCTGCTCGATCGGGCCATTCAGCTCGGCTTCGCGCCGGCGCCGCACCCTGACATATGGCTCGAAGCCGGCCAGGCCAGGCTGCGGCCGGCCGCCGACGCCGGGCGCTGCCGCTTCGTGCTCGACGGCAGCTTGGCCGAGGTTCGCCTGCTGTCGCGCAGCGCCGTGCCCGCCCACACCGAGGTGCTCAGCACCGATCACCGCCGGCTCGGGGTCGCCGTTCGCGCAATCCTGGCCGACGGAACACCCGTTGCGCTCGACGACATGCGGCTCGGTGCCGGGTGGCATCCCCTTGAACCCGGGGCCGACTGGCGCTGGACCGACGGCGCCGCGACGATTGGCTGCCCCGGGGTGCGGGTGCTGGACATCGACGTGGCCTTTGCCGCCCCAGCGTGGGATGCGCCGCCCAGATGGCCCGGCATCCGCGCCGCTTGACGGCTGGTGTCGCGATAGGGTCAATCAGGACCTCTGCCCGCCTGGCGGAATGGTAGACGCAGCGGACTTAAAATCCGCAGTCCTATGGGCGTGCCGGTTCGAGTCCGGCGGCGGGCATTCGTGCGGCGCGATAGCATGGGGCGATCGGGGGCGGAGCCTGATATACGATGCCACCCCATCGGAGACCCCGTATTGAAGACGCCCAAGCCAATCCCCGGCCGAGGCCAGGAACTCTCGGCCCTTGGCCTGCTATGGCCGTTCGTCCGCCCCTACCGCTGGCAGATCGCCGGCGCCGCGGTGGCGCTGTTCGCCGCCGCCGGCTTGTCGCTGGGCATTGGCCAGGGCTTACGGCTGCTGATCGACTCCGGCTTCGCCAGCGGCTCGGCCGAGGGGCTCGACCGGGCGGCGATCGTCATGTTCGCCATCGTCGCCGGCCTCGCCTGCGCCACCACGGCGCGCTTCTATCTGGTCTCCTGGCTCGGCGAACGCGTCTCGGCCGATTTGCGCCGGGCGGTGTTCGATCATGTGCTGCGCCTCTCCCCCGGCTTCTTCGAAACCGCCCGCACCGGGGATCTGCTGTCCCGCCTCACCGCCGACATCGCCCTGCTGCAAACCCTGGTTGGCTCGGCGGTGTCGCAGGGGCTGCGGACCATGCTGATGCTGCTCGGCGCCTTCGCGATGCTGTTTTCCACCAGCCCGAAACTCGCCTTCATCGTGCTACTGGTCGTCCCTTTCGTGGTAGTCCCGCTGATCCTGTTCGGCCGGCGCGAAAAGCGCCTCTCCCGCACCGCGCAGGACCGGGTGGCCGAGCTCAACGCCACCGCCGAGGAGACCATCAGCGGCATCCGCACCGTGCAGGCCTTCACCCGCGAGCCGCTCGAACGCGCCCGCTACGGGGAGGGCAATGAGCGCGCGGTTGCCGCCGCCCTGCGCCGGGTGGCGACCCGGTCGGCGCTGATCCTCGGCGTCATCATGCTCGGCTTCGGCGCCATCACCCTCAGCCTGTGGGTCGGCGGGCGTGATGTCGTTGCCGGGCGCATGAGCGGCGGCGCGCTCTCCGCCTTCGTGTTCTACGCCGTGCTGCTGGCCACCTCCGGCGCGTCGCTCAGCGAGTTGTGGGGCGATTTCAAACGCGCGGTCGGCGCGGCGGAACGCCTGCTCGAATTGCTGGCCGTCCGCCCGGAGATCGCCGCCCCCGCCGCCCCGGCCCGCCTGCCCATGCCACCGGCCGGGCACATCGAGTTCCGCAACGTCACCTTCGCCTACCCCAGCCGGCCGGACACCCAAGCCCTGCGGGACTTCACCCTCGCCATCGAACCCGGCGAAACCATCGCCCTGGTCGGCCCCTCGGGCGCCGGCAAAACCACCGTGCTCGACCTGCTGCTCCGCTTCCGCGACCCGCAAAGCGGCACCATCCTGGTCGACGGCGTGGACATTGCCACCGTCGACCCGGCCGAACTCCGCGCCCGGATCGGCATCGTGCCCCAAGAGCCGGTCATTTTCAGCACCGACGCCGAAGCCAACATCGGCTACGGGCGTGACGGCGCCACCCCAGCCGAAATCCGCGCCGCCGCCGATGCCGCGGCCGCAACCGGCTTCATCGACGCCATGCCCCAGGGGTTCGCCACCCCGCTCGGCGCCAAGGGCGTCACGCTCTCCGGCGGCCAGCGCCAGCGCATCGCCATCGCCCGCGCCGTCGTGCGCGACCCCGCGATCCTCCTGCTCGACGAGGCCACGAGCGCCCTCGATGCCGCCTCCGAGCGCGACGTCCAGCACGCGCTCGACCGCCTCTCGCACGGCCGCACCGCCGTCGTCGTCGCCCATCGCCTCGCCACCATCCGCAGCGCCGACCGTATCGTCGTCATGCAGGCCGGACGGATCGTCGCGATCGGTCCGCATGAGGCCCTGGTGCGCGAGGGCGGGCTCTATGCGTCACTCGCGGCGTTGCAATTCACCGACGGGCCGTCCGTCCCGGGCTGATCGCGGCTTGCGGAATCACGCTATTTGGTCAACCATGCCGCCGAACGTCGATACTCGACGGGTCGTATTTTCCGGGCGCTGGCCCGGGCCCCGATCGAACCGGCCGCAAGCGCCGGGAGTCACCCCCGAAAGACAGGAGCGAAGTCCATGCTGATCACCCGCCGCGCGGCGTTGCTTGCCGCCGCCGCAACCCCAAGCTTTGCCATTGGCCGCGCCCGCGCCGCCGAGACCATGAAGATCGGCGTCGTCTCGCCGCTCACCGGCCCGGTCGCCGAGCCCGGCCGCATCCAGCTCAACTCGCTCCGCATCGCCGCCGAGAAGATCAACGCCGCCGGCGGTGTGCTCGGCCAGCAGATCGAGCTCATCGTCGAGGATGACGCCTCGACCAACCCCGGCGCGGTGCTCGCCTTCTCCCGCCTCGCCGAGCGCAAGGAAATCGTCGGCTTCATCGGTTCCATCCGCTCAACGCAGATGAACGCCATGGCGCCCGACATGCTCAAAATCGGCAAGCCCGTGATGTTCGGCGGCACTGACCCGACGCTGACCAAGCTCGGCAACCCCTGGCTGTTCCGCTGCCGCCCGAATGACAGCTACTCCGGCCGGGTGATCATCAGCTTCATCACCGACTCCCTGAAGCTGAAGAAGGTCGCGCTGGTGCATTCCACCGACGCGTTCGGCACCGGCGGCAAGAACGCCATTCTCGCCAACCTCGAGAAGAAGGGCCTGCAGCCTGCGCTCGTGCAGGGCTACACCAACAACCAGCCGGACTTCTCGCCGGTGGTGCTGGCCGTGAAGTCCTCCGGCGCCGACGTGATCGTCAGCTACTTCACCAACGAGCCGGATTGCGCGGTGTTCGCCCGCCAGCTCCGCCAGCTCGGCATCCGCACCCCCTGGGTCGGCTCGCCCTCCATCCAGTCCCCGGTCACCCGCGGCCTGGCCAAGAACGCGCTCTACGGCACGTATGCGGTCGCCGACTTCGTGGAAGATTCGAACCCCACCGCCAAGGCCTTCGCCGACGCCTATCGCGCCAAGCACAAGGAAAGCCCGGACAGCGGCTGGACCTATGACGCGCTGACCATCCTCGCCAAGGGCATCAGCGACGCCAAGAGCACCGAGCCCGAGAAGATCCGCACCGCCATCCTGGCGATCAAGAAGTTCAACGGCACCGAGGGCGAATACAACTTCGACCAGTTCGGTGACGGCCTGCACGGCTACAACGTCGTCATCAACAACAACGACAAGATCGACTACAAAGAGCACATCGAGTTCACCGACTGACCATAGGGAACTCCTGGTGAGCGATTTTCTACAGCTGGTCTTCCAGGGCCTCGGCATCGGCGCGATCTACGCGCTGGTGTCGCTGGGCTTCGTGCTGCTGATCCGGGCCGCGAGCGTGGTGAACTTCGGGCAGGGGGAATTCTCCATGCTCGGGGCCTACCTGCTCGTGGTGTTCTTCAACATCCTCGGCCTCAACTACTACGTCAGCATCGTGCTCTCGGTGGTCATCATGGCCGGCTTCGGCCTGATCTTCGCCTACACCACCTACTGGCCGCTGCGTTTCCGCGGCGGCCTGCCGGTGATCATCAGCACGATCGGCGCCTCGATCTTCCTGCAGAACATGGTGCTGTGGATCTACGGGCCGAGCTCGGTGCAGATCGACGGGCTGTTCGAGAGCGACGGCATCCAGATCGGCGAGGTCTTCCTCGCCAGCCAGTATCTCGCCATCATCGTGCTCGCCGCCGCCCTGGTGCTGCTGCAATATCTGATCTTCGAGAAGACGCTGCTCGGCAAGAAACTCCAGGCGACCAGCCAGGACAAGGAAATGGCATCGCTGCTGGGTATCCCGGTGGTGACGATGATCATGATCACCTTCGCCTATTCCTCGGCGCTCGGCGGTTTCGCCGGCATCCTGGTGGCGCCGATCCTGTTCGTCTCGGTGAACATGGCCGGCATCATCACGCTGAAGGCCTTCGCCGCCAACATCATCGGCGGCTACGGCTCCATCCCCGGCGCCATCCTCGGCGGCCTCGCGCTCGGCGTCGCCGAGACGCTGGGCGCCGCCTATATCTCGGTGCCCTATAAGGACGCCTTCGCCTTCCTCATGCTGCTGGCCTTCCTGATGGTGCGGCCGCAGGGGCTGTTCGGCGAGAAAATTTCGGAGAAGGCATGACCGCTCAACAGGGAACCGCTATGGGTCCGGGGGCCAACCCCTGGCGCGGCCTGCCGGCGGCAGGGCTCGCCATCGTCGTGGTGCTTATCGGCGCGAGCTTCGCGCCGGCGCAGGGCTACTATCTCAACATCCTCATGCAGGCCGCCACCTACGCCATCGGCGTGCTCGGCCTGGTCGTCGTGCTCGGCTATTGCGGGCAGATCTCCATCGCCCAGGCCGCCTTCTTCGGCATCGGCGCCTATGCGGTGGCGCTCGGCACGGTTGATTTCCACGTCAATTTCTTCGTGGCGCTGACCATCGGCGTCGCCCTCTCCGGCATCTGCGGCCTCATCCTCGGCCTCGGCACGCTCCGCCTCGGCGGCCACTACCTCGGCATGATCACCATCAGCTTCCAGCAGATCCTCACGCTGGTGCTGACCAACTGGATCGACTTCACCCACGGGCCGGACGGCGTGCGCAACGTGCTGCGACCCACCCTGTTCGGCATCAGCCTCGATGACGGCCGCGCCTATCTCGGCCTCATCATGGCCTCCGCCGTGCTGGTCACGCTGTTCGTCTGGCGCCTCAAGGCCAGCCGCCTCGGCCGCGCCATGCAGGCGGTGCGCGACAAT
>CAIWAJ010000303.1:0-8076 GCA_903910565.1 uncultured Rhodospirillales bacterium | reverse complement strand
CGGATCCCCAGACCGTCGCGCAACCGCAGCTCAATCAAAGTGCGATCGCATATCGTCAGACAAACTCGTTCCACCATCCTGCCCTCGTCATAGGCCTCGCGGCCAATTCAAAGGGTGTTCGCTCCGGATGTTGAATCCGCCCCATATAAAGTTGCAAAAGTACTTCATCGCCATAATCCGCCAAAACGGGCGGAGAAGCATAGATTTGTTGTTCCTCATCCCATTGGCTATCCACAAAATGTCGTTCTTTTTCCATTTTCAAAATCCCAATTTTTCCACTGTCATTTACACAGGCATCACGCCGCGCAATGCCCCGCCCAAGCGTCCATCAACGGCACGCGCCGATCAAACAGGTCACTCCGGCGGTAAGCCGCGCTGACCTTGTTGCCCACCTCATGCGCCAGCACCCGCTCGGCGGCCTCTCGATCCTCGGGGCGGGTGTCATCAATCCACGTGGAGAAGGTTGCCCGGAAGCCGTGCGGCACCGCCTCCCGACCGTCCGGATCACGCCAAGGCGCCGGCGTATCCGTGGGGCGGTCGGCGTTCATGCGCCGCATCACCGCACTCAAAGCCATGTCGGACAACGGCACCACCGGCTTGCGCGACGGGAAGATCAAGCCATCCTTCATGAGGGGCGCCAGCTTCCCAAGTTGCTCCACCCGGGCACTTGCCCCCGTCACCAACGTGTAAGCCGTGGCCAGGGCCGCTAGCGCGGCGCCCGATAACGGCACACGGTGCGGTTGGACATCAGCCGACCTCTTGCCCTTCATGTGTTCGCCCGGAATTGTCAACGTCGGGACGTTATCAAACGACAGCCAGGACCACCGAGCCTCGCGCACCTCGTTCGACCTCAGGGCCGTCAACGCCAGGAACCGCAGCGCCTGGGGCGCCAGTCCGGGCATTGCGCCTAGCGCCCCCATAAACGCCGGCATCCTCGCCCACGGCAGTGCCGGCTGCTTCCGCCCGCCCCTCAACGCCGGCAGGCCCGCGTATCGTAACATACGAAGCTCGGTGACGTTGTCGTTAGCACGCCAGCCCTTGGCGGCAGCAAAGCGCAAAACAGCCCCGATCCGGCGGAGAACCTTGCGCGCCGTGGCTGGCTTTGTGGCCCAAACATCGCCTACTGCGGCCATCACCGCATTGCGGTCGATGGCGTCGACCGGCGTGTCGCCAATGGTGGGGAATGCATAATCCCTCAGTGAACTGCGCCACATGTCGTCCGTTCTCGGGTTCTTCCAGCCGGGCGCCTCGGCCGAAATGCAAGCCTCGGCCACGACCCGGAATGTGCGTTCGCTGGCCTGCTCCTTCGCGTGTTGAACGGCTTTGCGTTGCCGTTCGACCGTGCCCCGATGTTCGACGGGGTCGACCCCCGACTGGGCTTGCCGCAGCGCTTCGATTGCCTTCGTCCGGGCCGCCGCGAGCGTCACAACAGGATAACCGCCCAGGCCGAGGTCGCGCCGCTTACCGTTGGTTGTGATGCGGCAGAGCCACGCCTTCGATCCAGTTGGCCGCACTTCAAGAAGCAAGCCGCCCCCATCCGAAACGCGATAAGTCGCCTCCCGGGGTTTGAGGGCGGCGATGGTCTTGGTGTCGAGGGTCTTGCCGGCGTGCTTGGCCACGGTGGGGCTCCGTGTGGATGTGAAGGCCCCCACAATATACCCCACAATAAGCGTGCGCTAGCCTGCATCACTGTGCGTCGACGCGCTTCATTGAAATCGTCTATCTTATTGTTTTATAATGCATAATGAAAGAACCTGCACCGGCCTGATACAGATATTTGGCGTCTGTGCGGGATACCAAGCGAATTCAATGGGTTGCGGCATGTAGAACGTGCGAATCGCCGTCCTCTCCGCCGAATTACCAAGATCCTTACGAAGTAAGCCAGTTGTGGATGGCCGGGAACGTGGGCGGTCAGGCGGTCCTGAGCTCTCTAACTTCGCCATCGTTCTTGTCTGAGCACCAGACCTTGCCGCTCCACTGCAAGCAAGATGTCGTCAAGGTCCCGCCGGAGGGGCGCCGCCTCCCTACGACTTCCAGAGTTCCCCAGGCCCAGCACTTTTTGCATCAGTCATCGAACCGACATCCGACTGTCATCTTTGAGGGGTAGTGGATCGCGGCACCCTACGGACTCCGACAGCATGACCGCCTTCCTCGCCCGCCGCCTGTTGCGGCTGATCGCCACCGTCTGGGTGATCGTCAGCGCGGTCTTCCTGGCCACCAGGCTGACCGGCAACCCGATCGACTACCTCATGCCGGAAGGCATGGACGCCGAGGGACGCGCGGCGATGATTGCCTATTGGGGCCTCGATGGGCCGCTGCTCGACCAGTACATGCTGTTCTGGCGTTCGCTGTTCGCCGGTGAATTCGGCCTCGGCCTGATGGAGCGACGCCCCGTGCTGGAGATCTTCGCCGAGCGCATGGGGCGCAGCCTCGGCCTGCTGTCGCTCGCGCTGGTGACGACGGTGAGCATCGGCGTGCCGCTCGGTGTCCTGGCGGCGGTGTGGCGGCATCGCGCGGCGGGCACCTGGCTGCTGCTGGCGGCCTTCCTCGGCTACGCGATCCCCAATTTCGTGCTCGCCATCCTGCTGCTGCTGCTGTTCTCCTTCACCCTGCATTGGCTGCCCAGCGCCGGCGCCACCACGGGTTGGCACTACATCATGCCGGTAGCCACCCTCGCGGCCTATTTCGTCGCGGCGCTTGTCCGCTACACCCGCAACGCCATGCTGGACGTGTTGGGGCAGGATTACATCCGCACCGCCCACGCCAAGGGCCTGACGCCGTTCGTCGTGCTGATCCGCCACGGGCTGCGCAACGCGCTGATCCCTGTCGTCACCGTGCTCGGCCTGCAGGTGGCGACGCTGGTTTCGGGCGCGGTGGTGATCGAGACCGTGTTCGCCTGGGACGGCATGGGTGACCTGCTGGTCGGCGCCACCCTGCGGCGGGACTATCCGGTGCTGCAATTCGGCGTGCTGATTGTTGCCGGCGCGGTAATCGCCGTGAACATGCTGGTCGATATCGCGTACGCCGCGATCGACCCGCGGGTGCGGCTGGCATGAGCGCGACTGTGCTGCCGATCCCGTCGCGATGGCCCGCGGCACCCCCGCTGCCCCGCTGGTTGCGCGCAGCGCGCTGGCCGCTGATCATCGCGGGCATGCTGGGGCTCGCCCTCTTGGCCGCTGCACTCCTGGCCCCGGCGCTGGCGCCGTTCGACCCCAATGCCCAGAAACTGCTGGCCCGGCTGCGCCCGCCGATCGGCTTCGATCGTGCCGATGCGCGCTACTGGCTCGGCACCGACCAACTCGGCCGTGACATCCTCTCCCGCTGCCTGCATGGACTGCGCCTCTCCCTCGCACTGTCGCTGTTCGGAACCACACTGGGCCTCGGCATCGGCGTGGCGGTCGGGCTCATCGCCGGCTTCGCGCGCGGCTGGACCGACACGCTGCTGATGGGTCTCGCCGACGTGAAGCTCGCAATGCCCTTCACCCTGGTGGCGCTGCTGGTCATCGCGCTGGCCGGCAGTAGCATCCCCGTGCTGGTGACGGTGCTCGGCCTCGCCTACTGGGCGCAATTCGCCCGGCTGGTGCGCGGGCAGATGCTGGCGCTGCGCGAACTCCCCTACGTCGAGGCTGCCCGCGCGGTCGGCGGCACGCCATGGCGGGTCGCGGTGCGACACATGCTGCCCAATCTGATCGGCCCCGTCGTGGTGATGGCGACGCTGAACTTCTCCAACCTGATCCTGTTGGAATCCTCGCTCTCCTTCATCGGCATCGGCGTCCAACCACCGACCGCGACGCTGGGCAGCATGGTCGGCCAAGGGCGCGACTACCTCGCATCCGCCCCTTGGGTGGTGGCCACTCCGGCGGGGCTGATCGTGCTGGTCTCGCTTGTGGTGATGCTGCTCGGCGACGCCCTGCGCGACCGCATGGATGCGGCGCTGCGCGGCCGATGACCTTTCCTTCCCCAAAAATCTGGAGACTTTCGATGCGGCTTCGTTGCGCACTCACGGCGGCCCTGCTGGGCCTCTCAACCGCCGCCTCGGCCCAGGAGCTGAAGGTCGGCGTGCAGAACATGGCCCCCTGGCTCGATCCAGGGCGGGATTTCTCCAACGTCGGCTCGCAGTTCTACGTCAACACTTTCGAGCCGCTGGTCGGCAAGGACCACACAAAGGCCGAGAGCATCTGGCAGCCCGGCCTGGCGACCGGTTGGACGGTGGTATCGCCGACGGTGATGGAGCTGAAGCTCCGGCCCGGCGTTACCTTCCAGACCGGCGAGCCGATGACCGCCGAGGACGTCGCCTTCTCGCTTGACCGCATCATCCACGCGACCTTCCCGCCCTACACGGTCCGCAAGCGCGACACCCTGCCCAACCTCGCCGCCATCGAGATCGTCGATCCGCAGACCATCCGTATCATCGCCACCAAGCCCGAACCGCTGTTCGAAACGCTGATGAACACGCAGCAGACGATGATCGTCTCCAAGCGCTACATCACCGGCCTCGCCGGCAAGCCCGGCGTACTGGCGGACGCCGATTACGAGGCCTTCGCGCTGAAGCCGATGGGCACCGGCGCCTATCGGGTCAGCCAGTTCATCCCCAATCAGAAGCTCGTCTGGGAGCGCTTCGACGGCTACTGGGGCCCCAAGGCGCCGTTTGCCAAGGTGACCGTCACCCGCATCCCCGAGCTCTCCGGCCGCATCACCGCGCTGAAGAACGGCGAGGTCGACCTCATCACCAACGTGCCGCCGGACCAGTTGTCGGTGCTCGATGGCGACAAGGCGCTCAAGGTCGAGGGCATGGTCACCCCGCTGTTCCACGTGGTGATCTTCAACACCCAGAACCCGAAAATGGCCGATGCCCGCCTGCGCCGCGCGCTGTCGCTGGCCATCGATCGCAAGACGCTGAACGAGGCGCTGTGGCAGGGCAAGGCCGTCGTCCCCACCAGCCACACCTACCCGCAATTCGGCCCGCTCTACATGCCGGAGCTGAACACCTTCGAATACAACCCCGACGAAGCGAAGCGCCTGCTGAAGGAGGCCGGCTATGACGGCTTCCCCATCCGCTTCGACACGGCTGCCGCGTACTACACCAACGGCCTGCTCGCTGCCCAGGCGATCCAGGAGATGTGGGCCGCGGTCGGCGTGAAGTCGAACATCCAGGTCGATGACCGCTGGACCGGCGGGGATGCCGACATGATGGCGCGCAACTGGTCCAACCCGATGTATTTCCCCGACCCCACCGGCAGCTTCGGCATCATGTGGGCGCCCACCGGCAACTCCGCCACCGAGGGCCGCTTCAAGGCCTCGCCCGAGTATGCCGCAGTGTGGGAGCGCTTCCGCTACTCGACGGACCTCGCCGCCCGTAAGCAGGCCTACAGCGAACTGATGGGCATGATCCGGCTGGATCCGCCGGTGCTGCCGCTCTACCAGCCCTACGAATCCTTCGCCATGCGCGCCAATATTGTCTGGAAGCCGCTGCCCGGCCACATCCCCTATGTGCTCGACTTCCGGGCAGGCCGCATCGCCCAGGTGGCGCGCTGATGGCCACCGTGCGGCTCGCCGTGGTGGCCGATATCCACCACGGGCAGGACAGCATGACCAAGCGCGGCACCTCCGCGCTCGGCCTGCTCACCGACTTCGCCCGCTTCGTCGCCGAGACCAAGCCCGACGCGGTCATCGACCTCGGTGACCGCATCAGCGACGTCGACAGCGAAACCGACCGCCGCCTTGAAGCCGAGGTCGCCGCGGCCTTCCGCGCGATTGACGTGCCGATCCACCACATCTGCGGCAACCATGACCGCGACCACCTGACGGTCGTGGAGAACGAGGCGATTCTCGGCCAGTCCCTCGGCCACGCCATGTTCGATATTGGCGCCTGGCGGATCGTGCTGTGGCGCGCCGAAAGCCGCATCCGCCGTCCGGCGAAGGACGGTTTCCACGGCTTCGTGCTGCCCGAGGCGGACCTGCTGTGGCTCGCCGGCGTCATCCGCTCCGCCGATCGTCCGCTCGCCATCATGAGCCACGTCCCGGTGTCCGGCCACGCGCAAACCGGCAACTACTACTTCGAGCGCAACCCCAACTCCGCGACCTACCCCGGCACCGAGCGCCTGCGCGCCATCCTGCGCGAGGCCAAGGTGCCGGTGATGTGGCTGTCGGGCCACGTCCACTGGAACACCTTCACGGTGGTGGACGGCATTCCGCATTTCACCATCCAGTCGCTGACCGAAAGCTTCACCACCGCGCCCGAACCCGCCGCCGCCTGGGCGCTGCTGGAACTCGATGACGCGATCGACCTCAAGGTGTTCGGCCGCGACCCCTTCGCCATCCGCCTCGCTGCCGCCAGCACCCTGCGCCGCTGGATCGCCCCTTTGCCGCCCTTCGGCGCCCTCGCCGACGGCGCCGCCCGCCATTTCCCCACCACACCGGAGCCCCCCCAATGAGCGAGACCCAGATCCTGGGGGTCGGCCTGTCGATCCCCTGCGAGCACCCGAAATACGGTGACCTCGGCACCCATATCGACGCCGCCTACGCCGCGGGCGTCACCTTCGTGGAACTGCCGCTACACAAGATCGACTTGATGACCGGCGCCCGCATTTTCCGACCTCGCCTTGCCGAGGTCGCCGCCATCGTCGCCGGACGGCCGAATACGCTGCATGGCCACCTCGGCATCAACCTGATGGAAGACCCCCATCTCCTGCCGCTGCATCTCGATGTGCTGAAGGCCAATATCGAGGTTGCCCAGGCGCTCGGCTCCATCCACCTGGTGATCCATTCCGGCTTCGCCCGCCCGCAGCAAGGCGCGGCGCTGGAGCGCGCCTATGAGCGCCAGCGCGAGGCCCTTGCCGCCATCGCCCCGATCGCCCAGGCCGCCGGCGTGGTGGTCTGCGTCGAGAACATCTTCACCTACGACCACTCCCGCCACACCGCGCTGCCCGCGCGCCTCGCCGCCGAACTCGCCCTGATCGACCATCCGGCGATCCGCGCCACCTTCGATTTCAGCCACGGCTACATCAACTGCGGCCTCCATGGCGTCGATTTCGTCGAACAGGCCAAGGCGTTGGCCCCCTTCAGCAAGCACCTCCACGTGCATGACAGCTTCGGCCGCCCGAAGGATTTCTGGACATACAGCCTCACCGAGGACCTCGCCTTCGGTGCCGGCGACCTCCATCTACCGCTCGGCTGGGGTGACCTACCATTCGACCGCATCGCCGGAGAAGCCGAGTTCCCCCTGGGCGTGGTTGCTGACATCGAATTGCAGGCGCGCTTCTGGTCCGAACTCCCGGAGACCATCGCACTGACCCGCGGTTTCGCCGCCAGCCTCCGCCCGGCGGCCTGAGCGATGCGCATCATCCAGATCTCGGACACCCATTTGTCCGCCGCCCATCGCCACTTCTCCGCCAACAACGAGGCCATCCGCGCCTGGCTCGCCGCCGAGCAGCCCGACCTCATCATCCACACCGGCGATCTTGCGATGGACGGCGCCGGCGCACCGGCCGATCTCGCCATGGCGGCGACCTGGAACAGCGGCTTCTCCGCCCCCGTGCTCAGCGTACCCGGCAATCACGATGTCGGCGACGTCGCGGCGATCCGGCCCGACCAGACCGTCGATGACGCCCGCCTTGCCCTGTGGCGTGCCCATCTCGGCCCCGATCGCTGGCTACACGACCAGGGCGGCTGGCGGCTGATCGGGCTCAACGCCATGTTGTTCGGCAGCGGCCACCCCGATGAGGAGACGCAGTTCGCCTGGCTCGAAGGGGCGCTGGCGACCGATCTGCCGGTGGCGCTGTTCCAGCACAAGCCACTGTTCATCGACGCGCCCGACGAAGGGCCGCGCGGCTATTGGACGCTGACCCCCGAGCCCCGCCGCCGCCTGCTCGACCTATTGGCGGGCGCCCGGGTCCGGCTCGTCGCCACCGGGCATCTGCACATCCACCGCGAACTGCATCTCGACGGCATCGATCATGTCTGGGGCCCCGCGGCCTCCTTCGTGTGCGGCGAAAGCCAGGAGGATCTCGGCGGCGCCCGACGTCTCGGCGCGCTGGTGCATGAGTTCGGGGCCGAGCGCGTCACTACCCGTTTCAT
>CAIWAJ010000302.1:0-3572 GCA_903910565.1 uncultured Rhodospirillales bacterium | reverse complement strand
GTCGCAACAGCCAATCTGCCAAATTACCTCGGCTGGCGTAGAACCATCGAAGCCCTCCCGAAAGCGCCCGCACCCAACCTATGGATCATGGCAGCTGCCGGATTGGGACCGTATCAACAAGCAACACAATAAGAGCGAAAATTTTTGCTTCTTTTTTCAAAAAGAAGCGCTTGCTTGCTTCCTTTGCCAGCGCCTCAGCCCTTCGGCTCGGCGACGACGCGCAGATAGGGCTTCAGGGTTTTCCAGCCGTTGGGGTATTTGGCTGCCGCGGCCTCGTTGGAGACCGCGGGGGGAATGATGACGTCTTCGCCGGGGCGCCAGTTCACGGGGGTGGCGACGGTGTATTTGAGGGTGAGCTGGCAGCTTTCGAGCAGGCGCAGCACTTCGTCGAAATTGCGGCCGGTGGACATCGGGTAGACCAGCATGGCCTTGATTTTCTTGTCCGGGCCGATGACGAAGACCGAGCGGACGGTGGCGTTGTCGGCGGCGGTGCGGCCTTCGGAGGTGGTGCCGGCGCCTTCGGGCAGCATGTCATAGAGGGTGGCGACGTTGAGGTCGGTATCGCCGATCATCGGGTAGTTGACGGCGTGGCCCTGGGTTTCCTCGATATCGGCGGCCCATTTGGCGTGGTTGGCCACGGGGTCAACGCTGAGGCCGATGATTTTGGTGTTGCGCTTGTCGAACTCGGGCTTGAGGCCGGCCATGTAGCCGAGCTCGGTGGTGCAGACCGGGGTGAAATCCTTGGGATGGCTGAACAGGATGGCCCAGCTGTCGCCGATCCATTCATGGAAGTTGATCTTGCCCTCGGTGGTTTCGGCGGTGAAATTCGGGGCCTCGGCGTTGATGCGCAGTGTCATCGCGATGTCTCCGGTGAGAGGGATAATCCTAGTCGTTTAGCAGGAAATAGAGCGGTCGTCATCCGGGCATCGCATCGTAGAGGGTGAGGCCGGGGGGGATGGGCACCCAGTCCGGCCGGCTGCGGGTGAAGATGGCGATGCGCGGGGAGAATAGCGCCGCGTCATCCAGTGACCCCGCATAGATGGTGTGGAAATCCGAAACACCAATTTCGCCGCCGAACACCAGGCCGCCGCAGGTGCCGCAGAAGTTGCGCCGCGCCGCGCGGCCGCCCTCGGCGGCTGAGATGTAGTGGCTGGGCGTGCCGGTGAAGCGCAGGTTTTTGGCCGGGAAGCCCATGACGGGGACGAAGCCGGAGCCCGAGGCCTTGCGGCAATCCGTGCAGTAGCAATTCCCCATGAAGGTGGGCGCGGCGTCCGCCTCCCAGCGCAGCGCGCCGCAGAGGCAGCCGCCGGTGAAGAGGGGCATCGCTCAGCGCAGCCCGAGGCCGCGGGCGATGATGCCGCGCAGAATTTCGCGGGTGCCGCCGCGCAGCGAGAAGGAGGGGGCGTGCAGGGTGGTGTAGTCGAGCACTCGGGTGAAGCGGGCGATCTCGGGGGCTGGCGGGTCGACGGCGACGAGGCTGCGGGCGATGTCGGGGATTTCCTGTTCCAGCAGGGCGCCGAGGTCTTTCACCAACGCGGCCTGGGTTGCGGGGTTCTCGCCGGCCTGCAGCATGCCGGCGACGGAGCGGGAGAGGCGGCGCAGCGTGATCAGATGGGCTCCGAGCCGCCCAATGGCGATGGCGGCGCGCTCGGAGGGGTGGGCGCCGAGTACGCGCAGGGTTTCGAGCAGGAGGATGAAGGAGGAGAGGAAGCGCTCCGGGCCGGAGCGTTCATAGGCGAGCTCGGAGGTCACCTGGTGCCAGCCCTGGCCCTCTTCGCCGAGCAGCGCGCCGTCCGGCACGAAAGCGTCCTGGAAGACGATTTCGTTGAAATGGTGCTCGCCGGTGAGCGCGTGCACCGGGCGGATGGAGATGCCCTTGGTGGTCTTGAGATCGACCAGGAACTGGCTGGTGCCGTTCTGGCGGTCGTCCGGGGTGCCGGAGGTGCGGCAGAACAGGATCATGTAGTGGGCGTAGTGGGCCTGGCTGGTCCAAAGTTTGGTGCCGTTGACGTGCCAGCCGCCCTCCACCTTGGTTGCCCGCGTACGCACCGAGGCGAGATCGGAGCCCGAGTTGGGCTCGGACATGCCGATGCAGAAGAAGCATTCGCCGGCGACGATGCGGGGGATGAAGTGGCGCCTTTGGGCCTCGGTGCCGAAGCGCAGGATGGAGGGGCCGGACTGGCGGTCGGCGATCCAGTGGCCGGCGACGGGGGCGCCAGCGGCGAGCATTTCCTCGATGACGACGTAGCGTTCGAGCGCGGTGCGGCCGTGGCCGCCGTATTCGGTGGGAAAGGTCATGCCGATCCAGCCGCGGCGGCCGAGCTTGCGGGAGAACTCGGCGTCGAAGCCGGTCCAGCTTTCCATGCGGGTTTCGACCGGCATGGTGGCGAGTTCGGTGGCGAGGAAGGCGCGGACTTCGGCGCGCAGGGCCTCGGCTTCGGGGGAGGCGGGCGGCGGGGGGAAGGTGAGCGCGGACATGGCGGCCTCAGATCGCGGTCAGGGTGGGCCACAGGGCATCGGCCCCTGTGGCGGCGAGGTGGCGGCCGAGGCGTTCGTTCCACTCGGGCTCGCCGCCGTATTCGTCGCGCCAGGCGTGCAGGCGCTTGGTGAAGTAGTGCAGGCTGTGCTCGTAGGTGAAGCCGATGGCGCCGTGGATCTGGTGGGCCAAGGCGGCGCCGATGCCGGCGGCTTCGGCGGCGCGGGATTTGGCGGCGGCGATGGCGGGGAGGTTCACGCCATCGCCCACCGCCTCGGCGGCGATGTCGCCGGCGGCCAATGCGGCGGCGGTTTGCGCGGCGAGGGTGGCGAGGCTGTGCTGCACGGCCTGGAAGCGGCCGATCGGGCGGCCGAACTGGGTGCGGTCGAGCGCGTATTGCGTGGTCATCGCGGTGATGCGCTCGAGCGCGCCGGCGATCATGAGGGCGCGGGTGGCGGCGCCGGCGGCCCGCAGGTCGAGCGCGGACAGCGGGGAGGGCGCCACCGCGTCGGGCACGGTGTCGAACACCAGGGTATTGCGCGGCTCGCGGGCGATATTGCGGTGCTCGGCGATGGTGTAGCCGCCCGAGACCAGCGCGACATGCGGCGCGCCATATACCTCGGCCAGCACCACCACAGCGGAGGCGTCCCCGCCCCAGGCGACGCCCATGGCGGTGCCGGCGAGGTGCCATTTCGCGCCATCGCGGCTCAACACGAGCCCGGGCGCGGCGGTAACGGTCAGCGGCCCCTCGGGCACCGGGATGCGGGCGGCGGCGAGCAGCCAGGTGGCGAGCATGGTCTCGGCCAATGGCAGCGGCAGCGCATGTCGGCCAGCGACGCGCAGCAAGGCGAGCGCATCGGCCGGCGCCACCCCGAAGCCACCGGCCTCCTCCGGCAGCAGGCCGAGATGCAGCCCCGCCTCGGCCAGCGCGTCCCAGGCGGCGCGCGGAAAATCGCCATGCTCGGCGGCGGCCAGCACCTGCGGCGTGATGGTGTCGCCGAACAGGCGTTCGGCGGTTTCCAGCAGGATCGAGTCGGTCACGCGGTATCTCCGGATCGGATGTCTAGTCGAGCTTGTCGCTGTCCCAGGGCAAGGC
>CAIWAJ010000301.1:0-8865 GCA_903910565.1 uncultured Rhodospirillales bacterium | reverse complement strand
TGCATCTCGCCGATCCATCACGTCGGCAACGTGGTGGCGCCCCTGCTCGTCCTGCACGGCGACCGCGACCCCCGCGTGCCCATGCACGAGAGCGACCAGTTCGTCGACGCCATGGAACAGCGGCAGAAGCGGGTGCGCTACGAGAAGTTCACCTATGCCGGCCACGGCTTCATCCGGCCCGACCATCGGCTGCGGGTATACGCCGCCGTCGCCGGGCATTTCGCCGATCATTTGTAAGGAAGAAAGCAGTTCTTTTTTGAAAAAAAAGTACCTAATTACTTTTTGTCATGTGCGGCGGAGCCTCTCCGGGCAGCCTCGAACCAAGCGGATAAAAGTTTTTTGCTTCTTTTTTTCAAAAAAGAAGCGCTTGCTTCCTTCTCATGATCACCATCCTCCTCCTCAACGGCGTCGGCAGCGCCGGCAAAACCTCGATCGCCCGGGCCTTGCAGGCAATCACCCGCGAGATGTTCCTGCACGTCCAGATGGACAGCTTCCTCGAAATGATGCCGCCGTCGAGCTTCGGCCACCCCGACGGTTTCATCTTCGAGCCCTTGCCCGTCACACCACCGGAAATCGCCATCCACTCCGGCCCCGCCGCGCGGCGGGTGATGGCGGGGATGCGCCATGCCATCAAGGCGCTGGCCGACCAGGGCAACAACCTCATCGTCGATGACGTGCTGACCACGCCCGACCAGCACGCGCTCTATGCCGACCTCCTCACCCAGCACCGCCTCCTTCGTGTCGCGGTGCGAGCCCCGCTCGATGTGCTGGAATCCCGCGAAGCCGCCCGTGGCGACCGCCTGATCGGCCTCGCCCGCTGGCAATTCCCCCGTGTCCACGCCGGTGTAACCTATGACCTCAGCGTCGACACCTCCACGGCGTCCCCCGCCGCGTGCGCCGAGGCCATGCGCACCGCCTTCGACCTCTGACGCTATTCCGGCGGCAGGATCGTTGAACCGTAATCCAGATTGGCCGCCATCGCGCTGCGCATCCGCCCGCGCAGCCCGGCCGGCAGGCGCTTGTAAAGGCCGCGCACGCCGGAGTGCCGGGCCAGCCAGCCCAGCGCGCCAGTATGCCAGGCAAGCTTGGCGCGGCCGAGCAGGGAGAGCGGCACGAGGTGATCGTGGATGTCCACCGTTCCCGTCGCCCATTGCTGCTTATAGGCGGTATCGCCGGGCAGGAAGTCGAACGTCGTCAGCCCCCGGGCGAAACTCCAGCGCACCAGGTGTTCCAGCAACAGCCGTGACGGTGAAAGCGCGCCGAAAGCGGGGTCGAACGCGAAGCTCTGGAAAATGAACCGCGGCCCCGCCACGTAGCCGAACCCAACCGAAAGGGCCGTGGCCGCGGACCCGCCGAGGCCGGTGACCAGACGCCCCACCAGCAGCCCGTCCCGCGCCATCGCATCGAGCGTGGTGCCGCGGATGAAGGCGCGGTACTCCGGTGAGCCGAAGGAGCGGGTCGAAATCCCCTGCCGCGCCATCCAGGCCAGTTTCATCGCGAAGAACCAGTCGAGCCAGGCCTCCGCCTCCGCAGCCGTGCCTGCTGCCTCGAACCGCACACCGCCGGGCAGTTCACCGGCCCGCCGCCATTGCCGGCGCTGATCCTGCACCAGCCGCTTCGGCCGCGTCGCCCAGTAGGCCTCGAAATCGGGGTATGCCGCCAAGTCGATCAACCAGGTGCGCCGCCGCGCCCGGTAGGATCGCCCGGCTTGGCGCCGCAACAGCCCGGCGAGCCGCGCGTCATCGCGCACGTCGGGCAGGATCAGGCAGTTGGCGCCGCGCATCCCGGTCGCCTCCCCCCAGGCGGCGTCAAGCCACGCGTCCGGCGCGTCATCGGCGACGATGATGTCGCGATATTCGGTCTGCTCGCAGGACAGGAAGGACAGATGGTCCCCATCCCCCACCAGCGGCCAGATCAGCAGCGCCTCCCCATCGAGCCGCCCGACGATCACCCGCAGCTGGCGGCCAAGGGCACGGGCGATTGTGTCCCAGATCTGCCACTGCCAGTCGAACCGCTGATGCAGCTGCGCCCGCGGCATTTCGCTCACGATCGCATGCCAAGCCGGCGCCAGCGCCAGCAGCCCTGCCTCGTCACGGACGATCTCGAAGCGCAGCGGCGCGGCCGGCGCGCGCGCGACGGGCGGCAGGCGCCGTGACTCGGCCTGCCCCACAGGCGCGCGGGGCAGGCCGCCGAGCCCCTCGAATGTCAGCGGCTTGATCTCCATGCCGGCACCCTGGCGCGAGGCGCGCTTTGATTGGGTTAAGGCCTGCACCGCTGCCGGCCTAAATTCTTGTGGGTTTTTTTGCCACGCATTCGCTGCTACACTATCCGGATGACCGAGCGCCCGCCCTCCCCCGACGCCCTGCTGCCGGCCCTGCGGCGCCTGCTGCAACCGTTGATCCGCCTGCTGATCCGCAGCGGCATCACCTTCCCGGTGCTGGAAGACCTGCTCCGCACCCTCTATGTCGAGGTCGCCCAACAGGGCCTGCCCCCCAACGATCCCGGCCGCAGCGACAGCCGCATCAGCCTGCGCACCGGCGTCCACCGCAAGGAAATCCGCCGCCTCCGCCTCGAACCGCCGGCGCCTGCCTTCGAAACCCCCGCCGTCGTCACCCGCAGCAGCCGCATCATCGCCGCCTGGCTCGGCGAGGCACCATGGACCGACGCCGCCGGCGCCCCGCTGCCGCTGCCGCGCCAGGGCGCGGGGGCCTGCTTCGAAGCGCTGGTTGCTTCGGTGACGGTCGACGTGCGCCCCCGCGCCGTGCTCGATGAGTTCCTCAGCCAGGGCATTGTGCGTATCGACGCCGAGGAGCGCGTGGCGCTCAACATCGCCGCCTTCATCCCGCCGCCGGGCCAGGAGGCGCAGATCTACTATTTCGCCCGCAACCTGCACGACCACATTGCCGCCGCCGCCGCCAACATCACCGCCGAGGGCGCCGCGCCGTTCCTCGAGCGCGCCGTGCACTATGACCGGCTCCCCCCCGACGTCGCCGCAGCCTTCGAGGACGAGGCCCGCGCCCGCGCCCAGGCCCTGCTGCTGGAATTGAACGCCCTGGCGCTCGACCTGTTGAACCGTCACGAAACCGCCGGCGCCCCCGCCACCGCGGAAACCCGGCGGGTCAACCTCGGCGTCTACGTCTACACGGAAGACGAACCACCATCCGCGGAGCCCGCTCCGTGAGCCGCCGGCCGCTGCTCCTGGCACTGCTCGCTATCCTCGCAGGCTGCGCCACGCCCCCGCCGCGGCAGGCCGATCGCGGCATCGGTGGCACCGGGCAGCCCGCCGTGCTGGCCGATCGTGGCATTGGCGGCACCGGGATCGAGAGTGTTGACGTGCTCGGCGCCATCACCGGCTTCGGCAGCATCCGCATCAACGGGCTGGAGGTCGATCTGCCGCCCGGCCAAACCGCGCTGCGCGTCGGCCAGGTCGTCGCCGTCGCCGTCCGCCGCGACGGCGCCCGCCTGGTGGCGGAGCAAATCGAGGCCCGTCCCGTCGCCATCGGCCCGATCGAGGCGCTCGATACCGGTGGACGGCTGCGCATCGCCGGCCAATGGGTGATCGCACCCGGCGCGGCGCGCATCGGCCAATGGGTGGCCGTCTCCGGCTTCCGCCGCGCCGACGGCGTCATCGCCGCGACACGGCTCGACCCCGCGCAAGGTCCTATCGTGCGGCTCACCGGGATGGTCCAGGCCGGACCCGGCGGGGCGATGCTCGGCGAAGCCCGGTTGCGCGGCCCCGTGCAGCCGGGCCAGGTGATGACGGTCGAGGGACGCTACGCCAGCGGCATTCTCTCGATCAGCGCCGCCCGCCCCGCCAGCCTCACACCATTCGGCCGCGGCGATCGCCAGGCCCTGGTGCAGGCCTACGTCACGGCCACCGCCACAGGACTCGAACTCGGCCAAGGCGTCATGGTGCCTCGCGCGCCAGGCCTCGCCCTGCCGGCGACCAGCCTCATCGCGGTGGTCGACCTGCGGCCCGACGGCACCGGCGGCTCGATCGCCGTCGGCCTCGACCACGCCGCCCCGCGCGACGGCGATGCCGCCCATCCGTCGGCCACATTGGCCGGCCCGCCCTCTCCCCCCGGGCCGGCGAGCATCGCTCCCGGCAGCGGGCAGCCAGCCGGGCATGGCAGCGCCGGCCCAGGCGCGGGCGCACCAGGCGTTGGCGGCCAGGGCGGCGCCGGCTTGGGCGGCGCAGGGTTGGGTGGTGCAGGGTTGGGCGGGACCGGCGGTGTCGGCACCGGGATGGGCGGCATCGGCACCGGTCGAGGGGGGTTATAGCGCGCGGCCACAAAATGTGATTGACGTGGGTAAATTTCCCACATATACGAACGGCACCAACGCGCCAGGAGCAGGATCACCATGCCGCAACCCAACCAACCCCGAGGCCCCCAGAACACCGGTACGCTGAGCGGTTCCGGCATCGGAGCAACCGCACTTGGCGCGAGCGGCGTATTCGGCTTCCCTGACTTCCCGCCCCCGATCGATGTCACTGGCGCATCCGGCCCGACTGGCGCGACCGGCTTCCCGCCCCCGCATGGCGGCCCCGGCGCGTCAGGGCCTTTGGGACCAACCGGCTTCCCCGGCGGCACCGGCGCATCCGGCCCCTCCGGCGCGACCGGCTTCCCGCCCCCGCATGGCGGCCCCGGCGCGTCAGGGCCTTCGGGACCAACCGGCTTCCCCGGCGGCACCGGCCCATCCGGCCCCTCCGGCGCGACCGGCTTCCCGCCCCCGCATGGCGGCCCCGGCGCGTCAGGGCCTTCGGGCCCGACCGGTTTCCCCGGCGGCACCGGCGCATCCGGCCCCTCCGGCGCGACCGGCTTCCCGCCCCCGCATGGCGGCCCAGGCGCGTCAGGCCCCATCGGCGCGCCCCCGCCCCCTAGCGTCGACCCCCACGGCGGCGCCGACTTCGGCTTCCATCATGACGTGCCCAACGGCGGCTCCATCACCGCCGGCAGCGGCACCCTCACCCTCGGCACCACCGTCACCACTGTCACCACCCCCATCACCTTCGGCGACGGCGCCTACACCCTCATCGACAACGAGGCCGGAGCCTCGATCACCGGCGGCAACGGCAACGACACCATCACCGAGATCGCCGCCGGCGCCACCATCACGCTGGGCAACGGCAACAGCGTGGTGAACGCTCCCGCCGGCCAAACCGTGCTCAGCGTCGGCACCGGTGACCTCTCAATCGCCCTCGGCGGCACCGGCAACACCATCACCACCGGCCCCACCAATGGCGGCACCGCGGACGTCTCCTTCATCCGCGCCGGTAGCGGCGATGCCACCGTCACCGTCGGCGACGGCAATTTCGTCATCTCCGCCGGCGGCGCCCACAACACCATCACCACCGGCACCGGCAATGACAGCATCCAGCTCGGCGGCTGCATCGACCCCACGCTCGCCAGCATCACCGCCAACACCCTCACCCTCGGCGACGGCAGCAACCGCGTCTTCCTCCGCGGCTTCGGGGATACCGTGAACGACGGCGCGGGCCATGACTCCATCACCGCCCTCGGCGCCACCAACGAAACCTTCGCCATCAACGCCGCCGGCGGCACGCTCGATATCAACGGCTTCACCACCTCCAACGGTGACGTGCTCGACCTCTCGAAAATCCTCGCCGGCGTGTCCATCGCCGCCGACCTCTCCAACCTCGGCACCTACGTTACCGTCTCCTCCGTCACCGATGCGCATAACAGTGCCTGGACCGACACCGTGCTCTCCGTCACTGGCGGCAGCGGCACGGCGAGCATCACACTCGCCAACACCGGAACCCTCACCGTCAATGACTTCATCACCAACCACAGCATCCTGGCCTGACCAGGACGGGCGGCGCGTCTCCCCCCGCGCCCACCCGGACCACCCGGCATGACCAGCATCTTCAACAGCCTCGGTGGCGCCATCTCCGGCGCCACCGCGGTCGACCTCGTCGACCCCGAGGCCGCCTCCTTCACCGCCACCGCTTCCGCCACGCTCACCGACGTCAAGCTCGGCCTCTATCTCGATGCCGCTCTCCCCGGCGCCAGCAGCGGCACCCTCACTGTCAGCCTCTACTCAAACAGCAGCACCGCCCCCGGCACGGCGATCGCGACCCTCGCGACCATCGCCCATCCCGCCCTGCCCACGTCAGCCGGCACGCTCGACATCACCGGCTTCACCGGCGTCCCCCTCACCGCCGGCACCCGCTACTGGATCGAACTCACCGACACCTCCACCGGCGTCACCTGGACCACCACGCAGGACCTCTCGGGCACCGGCGTCAGCGGCCAGTTCGTCAACAACTCCTACGCCTCGCTCGCCGACAGCGCCGCCGGCGCCCCGCGCATGGACGTCACCGTCGCCTGCTTCGCCGCCGGCACCCGCCTCGCCACCCCCCATGGTGAAACCGCGGTTGAGCGCCTCCGCACCGGCGACCTCCTGCGCACCCACTCCGGCCGCCTGGCCCCGATCAAATGGATCGGTCGCCGCCGCATCGACTGCCGTCGCCATCCCCGGCCGGAGCAGGTGCGACCCATCGCCGTCGCCCCAGGCGCCTTCGCCCCCTTCTGCCCCTCCCGCACAGTACTGCTCTCGCCCGACCACGCCGTCTTCGCCGACGACGCGCTCGTCCCCATCCGCCACCTCGTCAACGGCGCCACCATCACGCGGCAGAGCGTCGCCAGCGTCACCTATTTCCATATCGAGCTCGACCAGCACGACATAATCCTCGCCGCCGGTCTTCCGGTCGAATCGTACCTCGACACCGGCAACCGCAACGCGTTCTCCAACGCCCCCGGCCCCACCGCCCTCCACCCCGACCTCGCGCCGGAAACCCGTTCCCGCCTCGCCCGCGCCATCTGGGCCGTGCGCGGCTACGCCCCCCTCCTGGAAGACGGGTCCGCCCTCGCCAAACTCCGCCGCTGCCTGCACGCCCGCGCCCTGGCCCTCGGCCACCGCCTCGCCACCGCCCCCATGCGCATCCGCGCCGGCGGGGCCGACCTCACCCCCCGCCCGCTCGGCGCTGGCACCTATCGCATCGACCTCCCGCCCGATTGCCACAGCGTCAGCCTGCTCTCGCCCTCCGCCCGCCCCGTCGAAACCACACCAGACTCCGCGGATCACCGCCGCCTCGGCCTCATGCTCACCAGCCTGACCCTGCGCGCCCCCGGCTACCGCCGCGACCTGCTCGCCGACATCATCGCCTCCGGCCTCTACCCCCTGGAAACCGCCGGCCCCCGCGCCTGGCGCTGGACCAACGGCGCCGCCCACCTCTCCCTCCCCACCGATCCCCCCACCCCCCGCTTCCTCGACCTCACCGTCGCCGCCCAGCAGCCCTGCTGGCGCCTTGGCACGGACGATGTGGAGGATCTGGCGGCGGTGCTGGATTGGCCGGGTTGAAGGAAGCAAGCGCTTCTTTTTGAAAAAAGAAGCAAAAACTTTCCATCCACTTGGCACCGGCGCGTCCCAGGTCTACTCCGAAGCCGGCGGATTGAAGTTTTTTTGGTTCTTTTTGTTCACAAAAAAACACCCTTCCGTCCCGGACCCAAGCCATGCCCCCCGACACAATCCTCCACAACGCCGCCTTCCACACCGTCGATCCCGCCCGCCCCCGCGCCGAGGCCGTCGCCATCACCGGCGGCCGCATCGCCGCGGTCGGCGGCAATGCCGAGGTCCTCGCTCTCATGAGCCCCGCCACCAAACAGATCGACCTGCGCGGCACCATGGTCCTCCCTGGCCTCGGCGACGGCCACAACCACCACACCCGGGGCGGCCAGCTCGATCTCTTCGAGGTCAACATCTCCCCCGCCCATAGCTTCGAACAGATCCTCGGCCTGGCCCGTGGTCGGCCTGCCCAACCCGTGGTACGGCCTCGCCGGCATGGTCACCCGCCAGCACCCCACCGGGGCCTACCCCGGCGCCCTGTGGCCCGAACAGGCGCTCGGCGTCGCCACCGCGATTGAGGTCTACACCATCAACGTCGCCCGCTCGATCGGCCTCGACGCCGTCACCGGCTCCATCGAAGTCGGCAAATCAGCCGATTTCGCGGTGCTCGACCGCGATCTCTTCGCCATTGATCCGCTGGACATCGCCGCAACTCGCGCGCTCGCCACCTGGTTCGAGGGGCGGTTGGTGCACGAGGCAGCGTGACAGGAAGGGTGTTTTTTCTGAACACGGAGAACACCCTG
Organism: uncultured Rhodospirillales bacterium; assembly: GCA_903910565.1. Classification (GTDB taxonomy): domain Bacteria; phylum Pseudomonadota; class Alphaproteobacteria; order Acetobacterales; family Acetobacteraceae; genus CAIYPH01. The sequence continues at coordinate 694 of CAIWAJ010000301.1, read as the reverse complement.
TCCTTAATATCTGACATAATTAAAATTCTATGATGGACAAATCCCCATAAATGGAATGCGATAGAAGGGCGCATCGATTTGGGTGCATGGGAGATCGAGGTGGTCAAGATGCAACGCCGTATCCTGCTGGCAGCTTCCGTGGCTGCGCCCTTGGCCGCGCCGGCCCTGGTGCGGGCGCAGTCCGCCACCACGTTGCGCTATATTCCGCCGGTGGATCTCGGGTTTCTCGATCCGCATTTCAGTTCGGCCTGGGTGGTGCGCAACCACGCCTACATGGTGTTCGACACGCTGTATGGGCAGAACGGAAGGTTCGAGAGTTCGCCACAGATGGCGGCGGGGCATGTGGTGGAGGAGGATGGCCGGTTGTGGCGCATCCGGCTGCGCGACGGGTTGAAATGGCATGACGGGGAGCGGGTGCTGGCGCGGGATTGCGTGGCATCGATCCGTCGCTGGGCGGCCAGGGATTCCTATGGCGCGACGCTGATGGCGGCGACGGCGGAGCTGTCGGCGCCGGATGACGCGACGATCCGGTTCCGCCTGAAGCGGCCATTCCCGAGCCTGCCGGCGGCGTTGGGCAAGGTGCCGACGTTCGGCTGCATGATGATGCCGGAAAGGCTGGCGCAGACCGACCCGTTCAAGCAGATCCCGGAGGTGATTGGCTCGGGGCCGTACAAGTTCCTGCCGGGGGAGCGGG
>CAIWAJ010000300.1:0-4126 GCA_903910565.1 uncultured Rhodospirillales bacterium | reverse complement strand
GAGATCGAACGCAGAAAATCCGCCGCATTGCCGAAGCCTTCGCCGGTCGAGGCGACCCCGACAGTGGCAAAGAGGAAGGCATCGAAACCAGCCACCATGCCAGGCGCCGATCTTGATGAGGGTCGTGACGTGCCTGAAGGCAAGGCCAATCTAATTCGGGCTTCCTTCCGGGCTGGCTTGAAACCGGCTGCCATAGCCAAGACAGTTGGCGTGCCACAATCAACCGTCAACCGGGTGTTAGGCGTACCGGAGAAATCCAAACGGTAGATAGATTTGAAATTGACGCGCCTGGCGCATGACCAATGCCACGACGGCTAGATCATCGACGTCGCCATTTTTGCCGCGGTAATCCTTAAGGTGACGCTATGGTTGCGCAACATCACTTCTCGTTGGCGGCACCAGACAACGCTGTGCTGGTAAGGGCGCGCTGTCCAACACGGGGCCGAATTGGTTTCTGCATTAGTCGGTTTACCAAGGCCTTCGGACTTATTTGCTCAGCCCCGGGTATCACCAGCTGGCTCCCCTCTTTCGCATATCTTTTCCGAGGCATAGGGGTTGGCTTCTCAGTACCCGGAATAATACTAACGGCTACTCACTCCAACCTATATACGGCCAGTCGCGCATGCCGATTAATTTTATTTGGTGTGGCATGGCGGCGAACGAAGCACGGAACAAACTCATCGCGCTGCCCGATGTCATCACATCAATCGGCATGCGAGATTGGTCCCACGCAGGTCGATACAAATGACCGTTGGTATAATACGGCCTAGTGCGGGTTTCTGTCATTCACGGCAGCGAGATTCATGGCTTCGGCGAATCCGATCCAAACCTCTCCAGTAGAAGTCGTTCGGCGCAACCTCATGTCGGGGGAGGGCAGGTAGTAGCCTTTTTCGAGTCGCTGCCAGAGCTTTCGGGCCGGCTGGTAGCTGGATCCGACTTCCGCGCGCGCCAGGACACTGTTGAGATATTCCTTGCGGCGGCGGACTCTGGGCCAGAGATGCTCAGGAAGACAGTCGAGTGTCTCAAGCAGGGCATCGGCAAAGAAGCCGCGTTCGTAGCGGTGGCCGCTAAACTTCCGGACCGCGAGGCCGCTGCGATGCGTCTTCAGACCAGCCAGCATGAGGCTTAGTGGCCAAAATTCGCCCTGTCCGCGCTCGAGCCGGACAAGCCTGCCGCCGGTCTGGACGTCGATGGTGGCAGGCCCGAGAATTTCGAAGATGGCTGGGATATGAGCGCGCGCGAAGCTGTGATCATCGATTGCGCGGTTGAGCGCGCACATCCAGGCGGTTTGTCCGTAATCGTCAACCAGTTCGGGGTTGGTGCCGCGGGCGAGTAGTTGTTCTATCAGTGCGATGTTGCCGGCGCGCGCGGACAGCATTAGCGGCGTCGCACCGCAATAGGTCTTGTGGTCGACGCCGTAGAAATCGCACTCCTGCAACACCGTCTTCACCGACCGCTCGAGATAGGGCCGCAGGAAGCGCTCGCTAACCGCCGTCATCGCGCGCGTCGCACGCCCCAGCGGATTCCGGGGATCGTCGGTGAATCCGGGGACATCGAGAAAGTTGGTCAGACGGCCCTCACGGTAGAAGTGTGCGTCGCGGGCCAGCAGCCGTCCGTTGTGGGTAAGCAACTTCGCGGGTTCAAAATTGGCCTTGGCGAGTGCCTCGACATAGGCGCCCTGACCGTGCCAGAGCGCATAGGCGAGGAGCGTCTGCTTGGTCTTAGTGGACGGGTTGCCGGGGTCGAGCGCCTTCGGCCGCCAATCACGGAGCGCCTCAAGTGACCACGGGGTCCACGGGGTGGGCCGGGCGGCCAGGAACTTCTCGCGGATGGCGGTTGCCTGTTCCTGCTTGCCTTGCAGTTCCAGCTTGCGCGCCTCCAGCGCCCATTCGTCCTTGCTGGATGCGGCAACCGTCGCCGTGACCTCCGCACCCTCCTTCAGATCGAGCAGTCTAAGGAGGGGGTGTTGGGTATCCGTTTCGACCAGTGTCAACCCGTCGACCGCGCGTGTCATGGCGACATAAAGGGCGTTGATATAGAACTTGTTGAGTTCCAGCGACTTGTCGGTCTTGTCTCGCGCACGGCGGTAGTCGAGTTCGTCACCGGCGAGATCGGCGGGTGAGACATCACGGCAGACTTCGGCGAATACCGCGCGATTGCCGGAGACGAAGTGGAACAGGATGACGTTGGGATACTCGAGCCCCTTCGCCTCGTGGACGGAAAAGATTAGCGGCGTCCCGAACAATTCGCGTGCTGCTGCCTTGTCTTCATCGCGCAGCACGATGACAGCGTATCGCACCGAGGCCCGAGAGCTGGCATCCAGCGTCCGCAAGACCTTGTCCTCGGACTTCAGCAATTGAACCGCGCCGGGTACGCCTGAGGCGCATCTGACAAGGAAGTTGCTTTCTCGGTCGACGGAGCCGAAACGCGCCTGCTTGATTTTGAGCAAACGGTTGGCCAGACCGGTGACGGCCTGCGTGTTCCGGAAATTGACCTGCAGGATGGCGATCTCCCGCTGGCCCGCAGCGTCAGGGCCGTCCACAGTGGTGTGCCAGAACAGTGCACGGACAGCCGCCCATGAAAAGAAGTTCGGATGCACGATCTGGTGCGTGTCGCCGCATAGGAGGAAGTGGTCCTTGGTCTTCAGCGCAGCGAAGACCAACGCAAGTTGCGCACTGGTCAGATCCTGCACCTCGTCGATGACGACGAAATCATAGCGTGGCTCGGCCTTACTTCGCCATGAATGCGAGACCAGGTTGAGGTCGAACAGCCGCTCTTCCTTGAGCCAGTCCTGGTACTTTTCAAACAGCTGATGGACTGCGGCGCGCAGCTCGCCAGCCGGGTAGAGAGACTGCCGCACCCCCAGCGCCTGATACTCCAGCAAGGAGAGCGCCCTGCTGGCGGTCGCGCCGAGCACTCCCCGGAATTCCTCGAACACCGCGTGGGCGTTGGCCTGCCCCAGACCGCTCCCCAAGCCACCGCGGCGGCGTTCGAACCAGGATCGGAAATCGGTAAAACCGACCTCGTCGCCTTCCGGAACCGCAATCGTGTCGACGAACTCCCGGAAGCTCATGAACTCCACGTCCTGCGCGGGATTCTCGAAACCATGAGCACCATAGAGCCGCCGCGCCGTCTGCGCCAGATAGGCCGAGAGCGTGACGTAAAGAACATTCCCGCTCATCTCGCGCAGCTTGGCCAGCACCACCGCTGTCTTCCCAGACCCCGCCGACCCCACAATGACCAGCGGGGGCGCATGCCGGCGCACCCCGTCCTGTGCGTCGTCGAACACGATCGGCTTGTCGAGCAGTTCGAATTGAGCCGCTTCCGGCGGTAACCACTTCAATTGCCATCCCGAACGGGTATCTTGATCGGGAACCGGAGTTGCGTCGTCAGGCCCGGCCTCGATCTTGTCACGGTCCACGGATGCGCCGCGAAGAAACCGGGATCTCTCATAGGCGTGATCGGCGATTACCTCGAGAAACAGGCAGACCGTCTCGCCGTTGTGGGACAGGAAGGTGAGCAGGAGCCGTGCTTCATCGCTCAGCTTGGCGCGCCAGTAGTTCGTAGGTGACAGTTTCTTGAGGCTGACGGCTGCGAAATCACCTCGGGATACGGCGCTCCGCAGCCTTTCGAGTGCTTTCGTGAAACGCCCGGGGCGAAGGTTTCGGTAAGTGAGGATTCGCATCGCCCAATCCTAAGCTGGCGCGCCTTTCCCATCAAGGCCACCAGGCTTTTGTGTCGCCAGGCCTTTGGCAGTCTCTGGCCCGGCGGGCCCCATAGAAAACCTGCGGGCTTGCCCCCAATTTAACCTCCCCGCAGGACCCCGAAGCCTTTCTCGGCTCTCCGCCAAGCGAGTTCAGTTCGAGTCCCCTTCCCCCCGCCAATGAACCTTTTCAAACTCTCCAGAACCACGATCTTGGGGCTAAAATCCCCAGGATTTCCGCGGGTTTGCTGATTCCAACCCAACCTCTGAGACTGCCGTGCGCGAGAAATTCGGTCTCAAATGCGCTTCCGTCTCATTCGGACCCAACCTGAGTCCCATCGGGATAGATGCAATTTTAATAGCTTTTTCAACGGCTTAAAATCGCTGCGTAGGTAGTCTATTTGTACTGGATCACTTGGTCTC
>CAIWAJ010000299.1:0-1799 GCA_903910565.1 uncultured Rhodospirillales bacterium | reverse complement strand
CGCTCGCTGCTGCTCAGACAAACCGTCAATCGCCTCAAGCCACTTGCGAAATTCCGCGCTGTCCATCGTCACAATCCTCGATACGTCCAAACGATTGAACCTAATATGAACTACGCATATGATTCGCTAATAGAGCCAAAACTTTTATCCGTTTGCTGCGTACCGCGTCCCGCCATCCCGCGAGGCCAAGCCAACGGCAACAAAGTCCCAAAAAGTTTTTTTGGTTCTTTTTGTTCACAAAAAGAACACGCTTCCCCTCCCTGGAAAAAATATGCCTTCCATGGAAAAAAACCCTTGACCCACGCCTTGCGTCGCGCTAAAAACAAACCATGAACAACACGCCCACATCCCCCGAGCTACCGCAAGGCGAGCCGCATCCCGCGGTCCGTCTGGCCGAGGCCGTGTGCGCGTTGATCGCCGCCATTGCCGGCCCGTCCTGGTTCTGGCGTTTCCTGCCGGGCGGGCGCGCCTTCTGGGCGGGCATGCACCAGCTCGCGCGCGATTTCAGCGCCCTCATGCAGCGCCTCGCGGCAGCTCCGCCCGTACTCCCCGTCATTGCCCCGCCGCGCCGGCGCCGGAAGGTGCTCACAGGCGAAATGCGCCCGCGCCCCGTCGCGCGCACGCGCCGCACCCGCGTCGCCAAGGCACGCACTCGCCGCCCGGCCACCGCTCGCGCGCCGGCCTATTGCCCCACGAGTCCGGCCCCGCGCCGCCCGATGGCCCGCGTCACCATCGCCTTGCGCAAGCGACGACGACGGCAAACCGGCCGGAACGAGTCGCCCAGCCGCGCCCATATTATTACGATATAGAAACTAAATCCCAGCCCATTCCGCCGCCGCAAGCGCCGCCACCGCATCCTCAGCGCTGGCGCCCCGCGCCGGCCCGCCGCCCACCCAGGCGGCAAAAGCCTCGGCCTGCCGGCGCAACGCGTCATGAAACGCGGCATCCGCATCGGGCGGCCACAAAAACCGCGCTTCCGCGGCATCCCGCGTGCCGAAGACCTCAACCCGGCAAACGTCACCGAGCCGGAAATGCTGGCCAAGGGAAATCAACGCGCTCGCCCCGCCCGACAGCCCGGCCAGGGATTGCGCACTTTCCTCGGGGGCGAAGCGGGCACGTACGGTATGGATGGAGCTGATCTCCTGCCCGGTCAGCCAGCGGATCTGGTCGAATTCATGCACGCCCATATCGACAAAAATCCCACCGCTCCCGGCCCGGAAAGCCGCGGAGGGCGGGGCCGCATCCCATTGGTGGCACGCGATATGCAAAATATCGCCCAAAGCCCCGGCGGCGATCCGGGCGTGGAGGTCCTGCAAGCCCGGCACAAAGCGCCGCCAATAGGCCACCTGGAGCTTGATCCCGGCGGCAGACGCGATCGCCGCATGGGCCCGGGCCTCATCGGCGGTCACCCCACAGGGCTTCTCGCAGAGGATCGGCAGCCCCGCCGCGGCGATCCGAGCAATCGCCTCGCCGTGTAACACGCTCGGCACGGCGATCAGCACGCCATCGAGCCGCTGGGCGAGCAGCCCGTCAAGGTCGCCATGCACAGTGCGCCCCGGCCGCGCCAATGCGATGGCAGCCGGCGCCGGGTCGGCGATCGCGGTGATCCGCACCGCCTCGCTGGCCTCAAGGGCCGCGAGATGGGTGCGGCCCATCCGGCCCGCGCCAAGCAGGCCGAGACGGAATGGGGTCATCTCAGTCGAAATCCCCGGCAAGCTCGCCGCGGACTTCATCGGGCAGCACCGCCATGTGGCCGTAATTGGCATGGCCGAAGCCGATGGTCACCTGGGTGCCCGAGG
>CAIWAJ010000298.1:0-3094 GCA_903910565.1 uncultured Rhodospirillales bacterium | reverse complement strand
TGGTCGCGTTGAGAGTTGGCTTTGTGCGCCGCGGCGGCGCCTATTTATACTTCCCGAGGGGCAAGCGCAAATGAGTATCATAGGTGGTCTTCTTGACGTAGTCGGCGCAGCAGTCGCTATCTACAGCGGCGGCACGCTGGGCGTGCTGGCCGGGGCACTCATGGGCATCGGAGCTGCAGCGCAGTTCGGAATCATCGGGGGTTCCGTCGGTAGCTTCATGACCTCCGGAGCGGGCGCAGCACTCATCGGTGTCGTAGGCATGGGAGCCGCGGCATACAACCTGGTCGGCGCCGGCGCGCAGGGAGCAGAGATGGGGCAGGCTGCCGCATCGGCCAACGCGTCCACCGACTTGGCGGGCGGCGCGGGCAGTACGATGGCTTCCACCGGTAGCGCGATGTCTGGCGACGCCGGCATTGGCATGCAGCAGATCGCCGGAATGCAGGATCCGACGACCATGGCCGAAATGGCGGGGATGAACCCGCAGGACGGCGCGGCTTTGCAGGCGGAGTCCAACGCCGCTAACAGTACGGCAGACGCGTCTGCTGCGGCCAACGGCGCCTCAGGTGCTGGAGCTGCTCCGGGCACGGCAAGCGATGCGAGCAACGCGGTCAACCAGACCGCGAACGCATCCCAGGTTACGGCGAACCAGACAAACACACTCATGAATCAGACCGGGGCGAATGGTGCGGACCAGGTTAGCACGACGCCGAACCCCAACGCGCAGGTGGCTTCGGGCGCCCAGACGCAGGGACAGGGTCCTCAGTACGCCGGAGCCAGCGCCTCGAATCCGGCCGCTAACGCCGCAGCCCCGGTGCCCGGCAACGGCGCGATGTCTCCGGACTTCAACAGTGGCCCGCAGGGCAACATGGTCGAACAGTCTGCCGCGGCGAACCCGCCGGGGCAACCGACGCTTGCCTCCGGCGAGCAGCAGCCCGGGGTGCCGAGTTCCTCGAGCGCGACCACGGACACCTCTGGCGGATCAGGAGGCATGGGCTCCGGACTCCTCGGAGCGGCGAAGTCGATCGCCTCCACCCCCGGCGCGATCCAAGGGATCGGCAGCGTTGTCAGCGGACTCGCGAACGGCGCGTCACAGCAGAAGATGATCGAAGAGCAGATTCAGGCCCAGGAGTGGGGGAACCTGCAGTGGCAGAACCAGTCACAGGTCGGTCAGCTACAGGCCGCCGCGGCGAAGCCCATCACCGTTCCGCAGGGATACTTGAACCGCGCGGCGGCAACTCGCAGCATGATGAACGGAGGCGGGGCGGGCAGCCCGGTCGCCGGAGTACAGCCCTCCCCGGTGAGCGTTGGACAGCCGATTTCTCCGTCGCCGCTACCGGCGCCGAGCGTAACGAACCCGACAGGCGGGATGGTGTAACATGGCAATGCTAAATGACGCGAAGGCCGCGAAGACGGGCAAGGAATCTGGAGAAGCCGGATCGCCCAAGGCCGAGCACAAGAAGAAAAAGCACCCGAAGACTGGCGCCGAATCCGGCGAGGCCGGCACGCCGGCAGCACAGGATGCCGGGGACGACTCGAGCGGCGACAGCGACAATTCGCAACAGCCGAGCGGTCAGGGCGGAGCGCAGGAAACGTACCAGACTCCCGACCAGACCACGCAGATTCAGCAGTCGGGACCGCCACCGGTGGTCAACCCGGCCGCGCCCGGTGCTGGGGACGAGTCCGGCGGAAGCGACACGCCGGGGCAATCTGGCGGTCAGGGCCAAGACCCGGATGAGGACCAGGCGTCTGACCAAGCGGACCAGAGCCAGAGTCAGGATTCGGACCAGGACGGAGACCAGGATCAGGGCGGCGGCTCAGATCCGGACGCGGACCAAGATCAGGACCAGAGTGCTAGCGGTGCCCCTCCTGGCGGGGCGGGTGATAGCGCACCCCCGGCCGCCGGCACACCTCCGGCAGCGGGCAATGACCAAGCCGCGGGCAAGGAAGCTGCGAAGGGCGCGCATGTGAATGCCGACGGCTTGCCGCAAGTGCCGATGAGCCCGGCGTTGAAGGAAGAGTACCAGCGGATCAACATGGCGCTGCACAAGGCGCTATACCAGCTGCCCGGCGACAAAGCCGCCACCGGCGTGCTGAAGAGTCTCTTCCCGCAGGGACCGGCCAAGATCAAAGGCGTCGTCATGGCGTCTCTCGCCTTGATCACGCAGATCCACAAGCAGCTGAAGTTCCCGCCGCAGCTGATTCTGCCGTTCACCAAGGACGTTGTCTCCCACGTCATGGACTTGGGACAGCAGGTAAAGAAAATCCAGTACTCGGAGCAGGAGTGCACAGCGATCCTGGGCGCCACGCTCGAGTCCGTGATGCGCGTGTTCGGCGTGAGCCAGAAACAGGTTCAGGCGCTCGGGCAGCATGTGCCGAAGAGCGTCCTCGCAACCCATGTGCAGAAGTACCAGGCTGCACACAAGTTCGCGAAGTCCGCGATCGATCAGAACAATCAAGGGTGGAATCACCCGCACTTGGCGGGACAGGGCGGAGCGCCGGGCGGGCAACCACCGGGCGGGCAGCCGCCGGCAGCGCAGGGCGGACCGCCGCCTGCCGCTCAAGGTGGGGCACCCCCGGCAGCGCAGGGCGGACCGCCGCCTGCTGCCGCGGCACCGCCGCCGGCTCAGCAAGGTGGCATGTTAAGTCAGGCCGCCGGAGGACAGTAAGATGGGCAGTTTAGCAATGGCCGCATACGGCGCGATCGGCGGAGCAGGACAGGGCCTTCAGACTGTCGGCAAGGCCGAGATGTCGACGCAGCTGGAACAGAAGCGCAATGACATGGAGCAGCAGCGGCAGGAAGCGCTCGAGCGCCTGCGTGCGGCTAACCAAGCCACAGAGCAGCAGACTGGCATAGCGGCGCAGCAAGCGGCACAGGAGCGCTCGGAGAAGTTCACCAAGGAGCAGACCGAGGCGGGCTACGTGCACGCTGGCGGAGCTGCGGCGGCTACTCGAGCCTTTGAAACGCAGCAGGAAGCTTCGAAAGAAGCTGCTGCACAGAAGCGCACCGAGACCGCCGGTCAGTACCGCGTGGCGGCACGGCAAGCCGGCGCTACGCCGAAGAAAGAGACACCGGAGTTCACTCAGCGTACGCTCA
>CAIWAJ010000297.1:0-1502 GCA_903910565.1 uncultured Rhodospirillales bacterium | reverse complement strand
GCTCACATGCCGCCCTCGATGCCGCGCGCCTTGCCGCGCGCCGCGTTGCCGGGATTTCCTGAAAGGACCGACGATGTTCGCTGCCCGCCTCGCCCCAATTCTTGCCCGCCGTGGCATCCACTACGGCTGGGTGATGGTTGCCGTTACCTTCCTGGCCATGCTGTCGACCGCGGCGACAATGGGGTCACCGGGCGTCTTTATCGAGCCGCTGCGCGCCGAATTCGGCTGGGATACCAGCAGCATCACGGCTCCGCTCAGTCTGCGCTTCGCGCTCTACGGGCTGATCGCCCCCTTCGCCGCCGTGCCACTAATGCGCTACGGCATCCGCGCCATCGTTGGTTCCGCTGCGGCACTGATCGCGATCGGCTTGCTCGCCTCGACGCAAATGACGTCGCTGTGGCAACTTTGGGCGAGTTGGGGGCTGCTGCTCGGCCTCGCCGCCGGTATGACTGCGACGGTTCTGGGCTCCTTCGTCGCGACCCGCTGGTTCACGACACGGCGCGGCCTGGTGGTCGGCCTGCTGACTGCGGCAAATGCCACCGGGCAACTTGTTATGTTGCCGATCGCCGCCTGGGTCGCTGCGACCTATGGCTGGCGCATGGCATTCGCGCCGCTCCTCATCCTACTTGCCATCAGCGCCACGCTGATGCTGTTGTTCGGCGCCAATCACCCGAGCGATCTCGGCCTTGCACCGCTCGGTGAAAGCGCAATCGTGCCAGCGCCGCGCCCGCCGGCCAAAGCCATCCAGGCCAGCTTTGCCGCGCTCGCCGAGGGCATCCGTTCGCCGGTGTTCTGGATTCTTGCGGCCACTTTCTTTGTCTGCGGCCTCTCGACCCTCGGCCTGGTGATGACCCATCTCATCCCGCTCTGCCAGGATTACGGCGTGCCGAGCATCCAGGCCGCGGCCATCCTGGCCATCATCGGGGGATTTGATTTTATCGGTACCATCGCGTCTGGCTGGCTGTCGGACCGCTACGACAATCGCTGGCTATTGTTCTGGTACTACGGCCTGCGCGGTATTTCGCTGATGGCGCTGCCCTATTCCGGGTTCAGCTTCCCCGCGCTCACGGTCTTCGCGGTGTTCTATGGGCTCGACTGGGTCGCGACTGTTCCACCAACGGTGCGGCTGGCGGCAACCAGCTTCGGGCGGGACAAGGCGCCAATGATGTTTGGCTGGATTTTCGCCAGCCACCAGATCGGCTCGGCCATCGCGGCCACCGCCGCTGGCCTATCGCGTGATGCGCTGGCGAGCTACCTGCCCGCCTTCTTCGCCGCTGGCGTCGCCTGTATCCTGGCTTCCGCCCTGGTCATCATGCGCCCGCGCCGGACGCCGCAGGTGGCGTGAGCCTTACCCCGCCAGCGCGGCGACCAGGAGAACGAGGCCAAGGCCACCGAGCAGCCCAATGCCGAAGCCGTTGCCGACCGCCACGGCGGGATTGCGGTTGGGCCGCACCATCCGGTAGCCGCAGGGCTGGTAGCGCACGCGGTTGGACACGAACAGG
>CAIWAJ010000296.1:0-1851 GCA_903910565.1 uncultured Rhodospirillales bacterium | reverse complement strand
GGCGTGATCCCCACCATCCTGATGGCGCTGGCGGCGGACGGGCTGCTTGGGTTGGCGGTCGCGGGCGTGAGGCTGAAGCCATGACCATCCGGCTCGACGGCATCACCAAGCTCTATGGCGGGCGACGGGTGGTGGATGGGCTCTCGCTCGAGATCGCCACCGGCTCCTTCACCGTGCTGGTCGGCCCGTCCGGCTGCGGCAAATCGACTACGCTGCGCATGATCAACGCGATGATCCCGGCCGACGAAGGCGTGATCGCCATCGACGGGCAGGATGTCCACACCACCAACCCGGCGGTGCTGCGGCGCGGCATCGGCTATGTCATCCAGTCGGGCGGGCTGTTCCCGCATTGGAGCGTGGCCGACAACATCGCCACCGTGCCGCGCCTGCTGCGCTGGAAGAAGGATCGCGTCCAGGAACGGGTGGCAGAGTTGCTGGCCCTGGTCGGGCTGGAGCCGGAGATGGCGGGGCGCTACCCACACCAGCTCTCGGGCGGGCAGCAACAGCGGGTGGGGGTGGCGCGCGCGCTCGCCGCCGACCCGCCGATCCTGCTGATGGACGAGCCGTTCGGCGCGCTCGACCCCGTCACCAGGCGCGCGCTGCAGGGCGAGCTGGCCGAGCTTCATCGCAACACGGGCAAGACCATCCTGTTCGTCACCCACGACATGGAGGAGGCGTTGCGCCTCGGCGACCGGATCGTGGTGCTGGAATCGGGCCATGTGGTGCAGGACGGCAACCCGCTCGACATCGTCGCCGCGCCGGCCACGCCGCTGGTCCGGCGCTTCGTCGGCGGCGAGGAGGGGCTGCTGCGCCTGCTCTCCCGGGTGATGGTGGTCGATGCGATGCGGGCAGGCGATCCGGCGCCGGACAGCCATTCGATCCATTTCCAGGAAAGCCTGTCGGTGGCCCTGGCCCGGATGATCGCCGACGACCAGGGGGAACTGGCGGTGGTGGACGATGGCGGCAGCGTCCTGGGCGCGCTCGACCTGTCCGACCTCGCCCGCGTGCTGCAGCGATGATCGCGATCCCGGTGATCGCCCTGCTGCTGGCCGGCTGCCTGGCCGCCATGCCGCACAGCGCGCCGCTGTTCCATGCGCTATTCCCGGATCTCGACCGGCCGGTGTTCGACCGGGTCGGGCTGGTGGAGCTGACTCTCTCCCACATCGCGCTGGTCGCCATCGCCACCGCGCTGGCGGCGGTGGTCGCGATCCCGGTGGCGGTGCTGGTGACGCGGGCGGGCGGGCGCACGGCCAGGCCGTTGGTGATGGCGGTTGCTGCTGTCGGCCAAACCTTCCCGCCTGTGGCGGTGCTGGCCATCGCCATCCCGCTGATGGGCTATGGCGGTGCGCCGGTGGTGGTGGCGCTGTTCGCCTATTCGCTGCTGCCGATCGTGCTGACGGGGGTGGCAGGGCTGGAGGCGGTGCCGGCCAGCGTGCTCGACGCGGCTGATGGCATGGGTCTCTCGCCGTTCCAGCGGCTGATGAAGGCCGAGCTGCCGCTGGCCGCCCCGGTGCTGCTGGCGGGGCTGCGCACGGCGGCGATCATCAATGTCGGCACCGCCACGGTGGGTTCCACGGTCGGCGCCGCCACTTTGGGCGCGCCGATCATCGAGGGATTGTCGTCCTACAACACGGCCTATGTGATCCAGGGCGCGGTGCTGGTAGGCCTCCTCGCGATTCTGATCGACCGGTTGTTCGAGGCGGCGACGCGGCTCACGCCGGCCCGGCGTCTGGCCTGATGTTCGATCTTACTTTCCTCGGCACCTCGGGCAGCATCCCCTCGGTGGAGCGCAATCAGCCCGGTCTGCTCATCGCGGCCGGTGCCCGGCGGATGCTGGTGGATTGCGGCGAG